>NZ_JBLYQK010000050.1:0-12868 GCF_048799765.1 Brevundimonas sediminis | reverse complement strand
GGCGCCCGGCCCGCCCAGCATCCAGCTGGTCGCCAGCCCGGCGATGGCCGCCACGCCGACACCGAGCGCGCCGGCCTGCACCAGTCGGGGGCCGCCCAGGGCGATCCCCGCCGCCAGCGGCAGGAAGACGAACCCGGCCAGGGGGCCGGTCAGGCCGCCCGACAGGGCCGCGGTGGTCGCCGCCGCCATGCCCCAGACGCCCATCAGGATCAGCCGGTCGCGGAAGGCGTCGTTCTTGAGCAGATTCAGGCCGATCAGGCCCGGCACGATCATGGCCAGAACACTGTAGAAGACCGGCCCGTCCACGCCGCCGATCCAGCGCGCCCCGAAAGCCAGCAGCGCGGCGGCGACCGCCCAGCCCGCATGCCAGACGGCCAGGGCGGCGCGATCGCCGGCCCCGGCGCGGGCGGCGCTTTCCGTCGTCTCGGCTCGGGGCAGGGCGTTCAAGGGGCGTGCGGGCGGATGAGAGTGACGTTTTTCGAACGCCCAGACTATCCGCCTGGGTGAGTCGTCCAAAGCGCACACCCCCATCAGGCGACTGCCGCAGGGCCGCAGGAGACGATTTCCGGGGATGGACCGCGCGGTTGTCGTTAACGCGGCATCGGCCTATCTGGCCCGGATGCACACGCCGCCCCCCATCGACGCCGTCCTTGCCGAACTGGTCGAGGAGTTCGACCTTCTCGGCGACTGGGAAGGCCGGATCGAATACGTCATCGATCTGGGCAAGGACCTCGAGCCCCTGCCCGAGGTTGACCGCATCGACGAGAACAAGGTGCCCGGCTGCGCCGCCCAGGTCTGGCTGGCCGGCCGTCGCGAAGGCGACCGCCTCTATTTCCGGGCCGACAGCGACAGCGCGCTCAGCAAGGGCAACATCGCCCTGCTGCTGCGACTCTACTCCGGCCGCACGCCGGCGGAGATTCTCGGGTTTGACGCCCGCGCCGCCCTGGACCGGCTGGGTCTGCCGTCGGCGCTCACGCGACAGCGCGCCAACGGCCTGAACAGCATGGTCGGCCGGATCAGGGACGCGGCGTCGGCCTGATCAGAAATACAGGCCGCGGATGCGCAGGGCGGGGCGTTCCCCCGGCGAGTTGAGCACCTCGACCTGAAGCCGACGTTCTTCCGGGTTGCGGCCGAGGCGTTCCCACTGGCGGGGCGCCCCTTCCTCGGTCGACCAGTAGCGGTCGTTGTTGAAGGCGCGGCGGCCCAGGGCGCCGAGTTCGGTCGCGCTGGCCCGGGTCGAGGAGAGGGAGCAGCTGACGGCATAGACCTCGGTGTCGCCGTGCTCGATGCTGCCTTCCTCCAGGCGGATGCGCCAGACGCCGTCGCGGGAGACCAGCTCGATTTCCGAGGCGTACTCCTCGATCGGCTGGCCGCGTTGATCGGCCGGCCGGCGGAAGTCGAGATCCCGCGCAGCGCGGATCGCCCGCTCGAAACTGCGGGTCCGGTTCGCATAGGGCAGGCAGACCTCGGCGAGGGCGCGCCCGGTCAGGTTGGTCTGCGCCAGCGCAGGATCGGCGGGCGCGAGACCCGCGCCGAGGAACAGCCCCGCCAGTGCGAGGCTGGAAGCCACTGATTTGTTCAACACACATCCCCGAAACACGGCGCCGGGGGAGCGGCGCCGAAAAAGCGAACCGCCCGCCAGGGGCCGTCCCTGAAGGCACCCTAGAACTGATGTTCTTCGGGCGGAAGTTACGAGCCTGTAACGTAACTTCCGGCTATGTCCGTCGCTTGCCCCAGCCGGTAATGGCGGGCCAGGGCGCCGAGGCCCAGTCTCAGAATCGCCTTTCCCGTGCGTCGGCGCAGGCCCAGTCTCCGCTCGGCGGCCTGCAGCGAGAAGCCGTTCAGGCAGACCAGTTCGACCATGGTCCGGCCGGGCCCGCAGGCGCGGAGCGCGGCTTCGATCCGGCCGGCGGCCAGGAGGGCGCTGTCCATGGGGGCGCCGGGGCGGCTCCGGCCCTTCCCCGACCGGGGCGGGGCGTCCCAGCTCATGGTCAGGTTCGGCCCGCGCCGCGCGGCTTCGGCCTCCAGGCAGAGGCGGTCCGCCGCGACGGCCTCGGCCTTTGACAGCAACGGGCGACCGTTCGGGTCCCGGCGGCTCGCCAGCCAGGCCACCGGCGAGGCCGCCAGATTGGCGGGCCGTTCGACGATCGCGCCATCCGGCTGCATCACCGGCCGCACGCCCTCGACCACGCCCGGGCGTCCGGGCGGCGGCGGAGCGGGGAGGCGGTCGGTCGGTCGGGCGGTCCATCCGCCGCCGCCGCGGGGGCGCAGCCCGGGCTCCCGCGTCAGGGCGACGAAGTCGGTCTCGTCCAGCCGCAACATGATCCGGGCGCGGCGGTCGCGTCCCGTGCGGATCACATAGCCGTCCCCGCAGCCGTCAATCCAGCCGGAGGGAAAGGACAGCAGGCGGCGGGCCCGTTCCAGCCGATGGTCGGCCGTCATGCCGGCAACTCGCAGCGGGGGCCGTCGAGGATGTCCCGTGCGGCCCGCTCCAGCCGGTTCAGCATGTCGTCCAGCCAGGGGCGGTCCCGCTCGTCCTCCGCCCAGCGGCAGGCCTGGGCGGCGGTCGTGCGGTTCAGGCCGAAGGCGAGGCCGACCCGGTCTATGGTCCAGCCGAAGCTGACGTGCGCGAGGTACATCGCCAGCCAGCGGGCCCGGCAGGCCTGGGTCGTTCGCCGTCGGTTGCCGCTCATGCTGTCCGTCGGCACGCCGGTGGCGGCGGCCACCATCTGGAGCGCCAGCCCGGCGCGCAGGCGATCGCCGCCGGACGCGCGGCTGTTGTGAAGGTCGTCCATGTCCTGTCTCCGTCATCACCATGGGGCCGGTCGTCCGCCGGCCTCAGAATAGGACTATATTCCTCGCATGCGTCGATATTGGACGTATCCGGGGACCGCGGAGCGGCGTCGGGACAAAAAAGCGACTCGCTTGACTCGAGACTCTCGACGGCGATTCGCAAATCAGCCTAGATTCGCCGTTAACCAATCGTATTAACCCTTCTTAAGGTTTTGAGGGGTTAACGTCGGAACAAGGTTACCCGGAAACGGGACAGTAATATCTACGGCCAAGCTCTGCCTGGAGGGGCAATAATGCGCGTCCTGCTTATCGAAGATGATCACGCGACCGCGCAGAGCATCGAGCTGATGCTGAAGTCGGAAGGCTTCAACGTCTACACGACGGACCTCGGCGAAGAGGGCATCGATCTCGGCAAGATCTATGACTATGACCTGATCCTGCTCGACCTGAACCTGCCGGATATGAACGGCCTGGAAGTCCTGCGCCAGCTGCGCGTCGGCAAGGTCAACACCCCGGTGATGATCCTGTCGGGCACCTCGGAGATCGAGACCAAGGTCAAGACCTTCGGCGGCGGCGCCGACGACTATATGACCAAGCCCTTCCACAAGGACGAGCTGATCGCGCGCACCCACGCCGTGGTCCGTCGTTCGAAGGGCCACGCCCAGGCGATCATCCACACCGGCGAGATCGCCGTGAACCTGGACGCCAAGACGGTCGAGGTGAACGGTCACCGCGTCCACCTGACGGGCAAGGAATACCAGATGCTGGAGCTCCTCTCCCTGCGCAAGGGCACGACCCTGACCAAGGAGATGTTCCTCAACCACCTGTACGGCGGGATGGACGAGCCCGAGCTGAAGATCATCGACGTCTTCATCTGCAAGCTGCGCAAGAAGCTGGCCACGGCCGCGGGCGGCAAGCACTACATCGAAACCGTCTGGGGCCGCGGCTACGTCCTGCGCGACCCGGCCGAAGGCGCGCAACCGGCCTCCGCCGCCGCCTGATCCTTCAGGGAAGAAACGTCAGAAAACAGAACGCCCGCCGGTCGCTCCGGCGGGCGTTTTGCTGTGCGCCCGGGTAAAAATGGTCATTTTATCGAATTCTGTTCACCGATCGGGTGAACATTGATCACATTTCTGAAATAAACGGCCCGAAGCGTTGCAGCCAAAGAGGCATGCGCGCATTTTCCTTCCGCCTCCCCGGCATAGTTGGAAACGCCGCCCTCCCCGGGCCTCCGAAAGTAAGAAGAAATGAGTTCGAAGAAGCTGTTCACCAGCGCGGCCCTCGCCGCGCTGGCCGTCGCCGTCGCCACCCCGGCCGCGGCCCAGTCCTATTATCTGCAGGAGCAATCCGCCCGCGGCGCCGGTCGCGCCTTCTCGGGTGAAGCCGCCGACACCGGCGTCGCCTCCCTGTGGTGGAACCCGGCCGCCATCGCCCGCAGCGGCCGCGAGGCCACCGTCGGCGTCCACGCCGTGGCCGTGAACTCCGAGGTTCGCGACGCCGGCTCCACCCTGACCTATCCCGGCGGCGTCACCGTGCCGGTCAACGGGACCGCGCTGGCCAACAGCCCGATCGAAAGCGGCATCGTCCCCAACTTCGCCATCGCCACCCCGATCGGCGACCGGTTCGCGGTCGGCCTGGCTGTCGCCGCCCCCTACAACTTCACCACCAAATACGAGGCGGATTCCTTCGCCCGCTATGACGCCATGACGTCCGAGCTGCGCTCGGCCAACGTCGGCCTGGTCGGCGCCATGCGGGTCACCGACTGGCTCGACCTCGGCGTCGGCTTCGACGCCCAGTATGTGAAGGCCAAGCTGACCTCGGCCCTGCCGAACCTGTCGCCGACCCTGCCGGACGGCTTCTCCTCGCTGGAAGGCGACGGCTGGGACTACGGCTGGAACGTCGGCGCCCAGGCCCATTTCGGCAAGCTGGATCTCGGCCTGAGCTATCGCTCGGCGATCGAGCATGAACTGGACGGCGAGGTCCAGATCTCGGGCCTGCTCGGCCCGCTGGCCGGCGCCAACCTGGTCAGCGACGGCGTGGCCGGGTTCAGCACCCCGTCCTACATCGCCGCCTCGGCCCGCTATGCCGTCAACGACCGTCTGACCCTGAACGCCCAGGTCAACCGCATCGGCTGGTCCGAGTTCGACAACATCGAGGTCGTCTACCCGACCGGCGGCCAGACCATCGTGCTGGACTACAAGGACGTCACCACGGCCGCCGTCGGCTTCGACTACGCCGCCACCGACCGTCTGACCTTCCGGGGCGGCCTCGGCTACACCCCGACGCCGACCCGCGAAAACGAGCGCACCGCCCGTATCCCGGACTCGGACCGCTGGCTGATCTCGGGCGGCATGACCGCCAAGGCCACTGACCGCATGTCGGTCGACTTCGGCCTGACCTATATCGCCTTCTCGGACGGCGACGCGCACAGCGACCGCACCCAGTACGCCGGCACCCCGGCGGCGGTGCAGTCCAGCCTGCGGGGCACGACCGAAGGCTATGGCCTCGTTTGGTCGCTGGGCGCCCGGATGGCCTTCTGATCTAGGCCGCCTTTGAGCTTTCCGGCGGGCGGTACAGCCAGTCCGCCGGAAGATCCAGGCGAACACAGGCGCGGGCCGGAGGGGCGCTTTCGAGCACCAGCCGGTCCGCGGCCTTCGCCATCGTCCGCACCAGCGGGCGTTCCAGCGGGGACAGCCCCGCCGCCTCCAGCCCCAGCCGCGCCTTCAGCGCCGGGGGCAGCAGATCCACCGCCGCCTTCACCAGCATCGGCTGCACCAGCCGGCCGCCGCCCGGCAGGGCCGGCGCCGCGCGGATGATCTCCAGAAACTCGAAGATGATCGGTGAGGCTTCCAGCCGATTGTCCATCGCCGTCAGCATCGCCTCCCATTCCGCGACCGAGCCGGGCGCGTTCAGCGCGCCGTACAGCCGCGCGGCCGGTGCCGCTTCGCCAAAGGCCTGATCCTTCAAGGCGTCGCCCAGCGGCTCGACCCACCGATCATAGGCCTCGATGAAGCCGTAGGACGCCGTCGCCTGCACCCAGTCCAGCAGGTCCGGATCATCGGCCGCATAGGCCTGGCCGTGCTCGCTGGTCCCGGTCACCCGCGCGTGCCGGCGGTTCACCCCCTCGATCATCGCCTCGGCCACCTCGCGCGGTGCATAGACGGTGACCATGGCCGCCAGCCCCGTCCGTCGCAGCCGCGTCACCGGATCGGTGCGGAAGCGGGTGTGGTCCCAGACGCCCGCCCGCACCTTCGGCTCGGCCAGCTCCAGCAACACCGCCGCCACCCCGCCGATGAACAGGGAGATCGGGTTCTTGAACAGCCGCCACGACACCGAGTCCGGCGCGGTCAGCGCGGGCGCCCCCGGCGGCGTGGCGAAGTCGACGCGAAATCCGTCCGCGGACATCAGCGCGCGCGCCGCATCCTCGATGCGGGTCTGGAGCGGGGAGGGGAGACGGAGCGGGGCCATTCTCCATCAAGGTCTGACGCGGCGCCCGGTTCCGCAATGCAAAACGCCCGCCGGATCGCTCCGACGGGCGTTTCACTGTTCAACTCAGGCCGAATTCAGCCCTTGGCGGCGTAGCCCTTGCCGCCGTTCGACGGGCGACGGCGACGCGGACGACGCTTCAGCTCGCCGACCGGCTTCGGCTCGTTGGCGGCCGGCGCCGAGGTGTGGCGCGGGTCGTTGTTCGTCTGACGGCCGCGGTCACGGGCCATCGGGTCGAAGGCGCGTTCCGGGGTCGGGCGAGCCTCGGCGGCGCGGCCCTTGCGGACGCGGTGCGGTTGCCCGCCGCCTTCCAGCTTGATGCCGTCGCGGCGCGGATTGCGCGGGCCGCGTTGCTGCTGCTGGCGGTCGCCGCGACCGTCGTCCGGCATCGAGGCCTTGTTCTTCACGCCCGAGGCCATGATCGACTGGTCCAGCAGGGCCAGCGACTTGTCGTTGCGGCGGTCGCTCGACGGGATCTTCTGGCGCGTGACCTTCTCGATGTCCTTCAGCAGCTTCATCTCGTCGCCGGCGACGAAGCTGACGGCCGAGCCGTCGCGACCGGCACGGGCCGTCCGGCCGATGCGGTGGACATAGGCTTCCGGCACATAGGGCAGCTCGAAGTTCACGACGTGCGAGACGCCGTCCACGTCGATGCCGCGCGCGGCGATGTCGGTGGCGACCAGCACGCGCAGCTTGCCGGCCTTGAAGGCGGCCAGCGTGCGTTCACGCTGCGGCTGGGACTTGTTGCCGTGGATGGCGCCGGCCTCGACGCCGCCGGCTTCCAGATAGGCCGCGACCTTGTCGGCGCCGTGCTTGGTCTTCGTGAAGACCAGGCAGCGGGTGTATTCCGGATCGGCGAACATCTCGGTCAGCAGGGCGCGCTTGCGGCCTTGCTCGATGTGGATGACCGACTGGTTGATGCGCTCGACCGTGGTCGACTGCGGCGTCACCTGGACCTTGACCGGGTCCTTCAGCAGCTCACCGGCCAGCTTGCCGATCTCCGACGGCATGGTGGCCGAGAAGAACAGGTTCTGACGCTTGGCCGGCATGCGGCTGACGATCTGGCGGATCGGCTTGATGAAGCCGAGGTCCAGCATCTGGTCGGCCTCGTCCAGCACGAAGATTTCGGTGGCCGACAGGTCCAGGTTCTTCTGCTGGATGTGGTCCAGCAGACGGCCCGGCGCGGCGACCAGAATGTCGAGACCCTGGTTCAGCGAGCGTTCCTGCCCGCCGTACTTCACGCCGCCGAAGATCACGGCGACGCGGAAGCCCAGGTGCTTGCCGTAGGCCTTGAAGCTCTCGCCGATCTGGGTGGCCAGTTCGCGGGTCGGGCTCAGGATCAGGGCGCGGGTGGTGCGCGGCACGGGGGCGACGCGGTTGGCGGCCAGACGGTGCAGGATCGGCAGGGCGAAGGCGGCGGTCTTGCCGGTGCCCGTCTGGGCGATGCCCAGCAAGTCCTTGCCCGACATCACGTCCGGGATGGCCTTCTGCTGGATCGGGGTCGGGGTCTCGTAGCCTTCCGCCTTCAGGGCGGTCAGCAGGGCCGGGTTCAGGCCCATGGAGTCAAAGGTGGTCTTGCTCACGGAGCGTCTTCTTTCGCATGCGGCGATGAGCATCAGCCATGGCTCAACGCCATCGGGCCGCGCACCGCCAGTCCCGATTGGAGCCTCTACGCGGAGGCCGTCGGGGTGGATCGGGCGCCGCCCCGCGTGTCCGGGCAGCGAATGAACTTGAGGAGCCGGCGGCTGCTACAGACAGGTTCCCGGGGAGGGGAGCCCACACGCGCTGGAGACGCCGGAGATCGCAAAATGCTGCGATGCAGCAGGCAAATGGCCCTCAAAGGTGTTCAAGTCAAGGCGTGGGCTCAGTTCGCGCCCAGCAGACCCACCGCCATATTGACCGTCAGCGCCACCACCACGGTGTTGAAGACGAAGGCGGTCAAGCTGTGAACGGTCGAGGTCCGGCGGATGCCCCGGTCGGCGATCTGGACGTCCGCCGTCTGGGACGCCACCCCGATGATCAGCGAGAAATGCAGGAAGTCCCAATAGTCGGGCTCGGGATCGTCGCCGGGAAACAGCAGTCCGCCCCGGTCGCCCTTCGCGCCCGGCGAATAGAAGACGTGGGCGTAGTGGAAGGCGAAGATCACGTGCACGAACAGCCACGACAGGGCGACCGTGACCAGCGCCAGCACCGCCGGACCGCCGCCTCCGCTCGCCGCCTCGCCGACTACGACGACCACGCTGCCGACGGCTGCGATCAGCGCCAGCGGCAGGATGGCGGGACCCGCTTCATCCAGCGCTGACGCGCGCTTGCGGATGGCGTCGGCGGACCGGGTGCGCAGCACCTTCACCGCGCTCTCAATCAGGAACAGCCCGACCCCGATATCCCACGCCAGCGCCACCTTCGACGGCCACCCGCCGGGGATCGGCCAGAACAGGCCGGAGCCCGCGATCAGGATCAGCAGGGCCAGAGCCCAGTGGAGGCGGAACCAGGTCATGACCCCAATCCATCACCTCTCCATCGCCCCTTCAAGGCGATGGGGAGGACAGATCGCGCAGCGATCAGGAGGGGGCGGCGCGGGCGTGTGCCGTTGGCCCGCCAACACCGCTATTTGAGGCCTCTTCTGCCGCGACCGAGCCGCCCTCGCCTGACCGTCACTGACGCGCCGGTCTGTCCTCTCCATTCGCTTGAAGGCGAATGGAGAGGTGAGGCTTGCGTCCAATCGTGACGCATCGACCTGCTACCCTACGGCCGACTGACCACTGCCTGAGCCAATAGACGACATGGACGATCTGGACGGTCTGGACGGTCTGGACGGTGTTTTCCAACCGCCTCCCGGACCGGCCGGTCCGCCCGAACCGGACTCACCGGACTCTTTTTTTCCGGCGCGAAATTCTTCCCGCACCTGCGAAATCCCTCGACTTCCCCTACGTGATCACGGAATGTTACAGCCTCGCTCCCGGGAGATGCTGATGTCGATGACGCCGCGCGCTGGCCTGCAGGTCGCACAGGAACTGGCGGATTTCATTGAGCAAGAGGTGCTTCCGGGCATCGGCGTGGAGGTCGATCGCTTCTGGTCCGGCGCGGCGGACCTGCTGAACTGGGCCGCCGTCGAGAACCGCGCCCTGCTCAAGGTCCGCGACGACCTGCAGGCCCGGATCGACGACTGGCACGCCGCCCGCGCGGGTCAGCCGCAGGACCCCGCCGCCACCGTCCGCTTCCTGACGGAGATCGGCTACCTCGTCCCCGAGCCGGCCCCCTTCGCCCTCGCCACCACCAATGTCGACGCCGAGGTCGCGACCCTGGCCGGACCTCAGCTGGTGGTCCCGGCGCTCAACGCCCGCTTCGTGCTGAACGCCGCCAACGCCCGTTGGGGCAGCCTGTATGACGCCCTCTACGGCACGGATGCGCTGGGCGACCTGCCGCCGCCGGGCCCTTATGACGCCGTCCGCGGCGCCCGCGTTGTCGCCCGCGCCAAGGCCTTCCTCGACGAGGCCGTCCCGCTGGAGAACGGATCGTGGGCCGACCTCGGCGACCCGTCGAACGGCATCGCCCTGAAGGACCCGGCACAGTACGTCGGTCAGACCGACAAGGGCCGCGTCTTCCGCCACAACGGCCTGCATATCGAGGTCGTCTTCGACCTGTCCCACCCCATCGGCGCGACCGATCCGTCGGGCATTTCGGACGTCGTGCTGGAGGCCGCCCTGTCGACCATCGTCGATCTGGAGGACTCGATCGCCGCCGTCGACGCCGCCGACAAGGTCGCCGCCTACCGCAACTGGCTGGGGCTGATGACCGGCGCGCTGGTGGAGACCTTCGACAAGGGCGGCAAGACCCTGACCCGCGCCCTCAACCCCGACAGGGTCGTCACGGCGCCTGACGGCTCCACCCTGACCCTGCCGGGCCGGTCCCTGCTGTTCGTCCGCAACGTCGGCCACCTGATGAGCACGCCCGCCCTCCGGCTGGCGGACGGCTCCGAGGCCTTCGAGGGCGTGCTGGACGGGCTGATCACCTCGGCCATCGGCGTCCATGACCTCAAGGGGCTGGGCCGGTTCCGCAACAGCCGTGAAGGCTCGATCTACATCGTCAAACCCAAGATGCACGGGCCGGACGAGGTGGCCTTCACCGACGCCCTGTTCGGCAAGGTCGAGGATGTTCTGGGCCTGCCGCGCCACACCCTGAAGGTCGGGGTGATGGACGAGGAGCGCCGGACCTCGGCCAACCTCGCCGCCTGTCTGAAGCAGGTTGCGAACCGCCTGGTCTTCATCAACACCGGCTTCCTAGACCGCACGGGCGACGAGATCCACACCGCCATGCGTGGCGGCCCGGTGGTCCGGAAGGCCGAGATGAAGTCATCCGACTGGATCAGCGCCTATGAGGCCCGCAACGTCGCCATCGGTCTGGCCTGCGGCCTGAACGGCAAGGCCCAGATCGGCAAGGGCATGTGGGCCGCGCCGGACCAGATGCAGGCCATGCTGGAGCAGAAGGCGGCGCATCCGAAGACCGGGGCCAATACCGCCTGGGTCCCGTCCCCGACGGCGGCGACCCTGCATGCGCTCCACTATCACCAGACCGACGTCTTCGCCCTGCGCGAGGCCATCGCCGCCCGTCCGGCCCCGGGCCTCGAGCCCCTGCTGAGCGCGCCTGTGGCGGCGGGCCGCAACTGGTCGGCGGAGGCGGTGACCGAGGAGCTGGAGAACAACGCCCAGGGCCTGCTCGGCTACGTCGTCCGCTGGATCGATCAGGGCGTCGGCTGCTCCAAGGTGCCCGACATCCACGACGTGGGGCTGATGGAGGATCGGGCCACCCTGCGCATCTCGTCCCAGCACATGGCCAACTGGCTGCTGCACGGGGTCTGCACGGCGGACCAGGTCGACGCCGCCCTTCTGAAGATGGCCGCCCGCGTGGACGCCCAGAACGCGGGCGATCCCCTTTACGAACCGATGGCTCCGAACCCTGACGCCAGCCTCGCCTTCCAGGCCGCCCGCGCCCTGGTGTTCGAGGGAACGGCCCAGCCCAACGGCTACACCGAGCCGCTGCTGCACCGCTTCCGTGCGCAGAAGAAGGGTTGAGGGGCGAGGGATGAGGAAGTCAGATCGGGGTGGCGCTGCAGCCGCCTCGACCCTCGACCCTCAGCCCTTGACCCTTACTGCTCGCTGCCCGAGCGCCACAGGTTGTTGGTCAGCGGCTCCAGCATATAGGCCAGCGCCGTACGCTTGCGCAGCAGGATGACCACCTCGACGGGGGCCCCCGGACGCAGGGTCTCGGCGCTGCGGCCCAGCTTGGCCAACTGCTCCGCCGGAACGACGATCTCGGCGCGATAGAAGGCGGCGCCGGTCTCCTCGACCGTGAAGCTGTCCGCCGAGATGCGGGACACCCGGCCGTGGATCAGCGGCGGATTGCGCTCGCGCAGGCCGGTGAACTTCACCTCGGTCTCCTGCCCGATCTGCAGATTGTCGATGTCGGTCGGCAGAACCTGGGCGACGATGACCTGCGAGGCGTCGCGGGGGACGATCTCCATCAGGGTCTGGCCGGGCTGGATGACGCCGCCCTGGGTGAAGATGGTCAGGCCGACCACCTGGCCGGTCGCCGGAGCCCGGACCTCGCTGCGGGCGATCTGGGCGCGCAGCTCGACCATGCGCGGCCGCAGTTCGTTCAGCTGGATGTCGATCTGGCGCAGCTGGTCGGCCACGTCCTCGCCCAGCCGGGTGTTGACGCCGGCCATCTGCAGCCGGGTCTCGCCGACCTGTTCACGCGAGCGGGCGATCTGGGCCCGCAGCGATCCCAGTTCGCCGTCCAGCTGCGCGGCGGTCCGCTCCAGCGCCCGCACGCGGGTCTGGGGCGCATAGCCCTGGGCGGCCAGATTCCGCATGCCGGTCAGCTCCTCCTGGATCAGCCGCTGCTGTTCCTCGTTGGAGTCGATCTGTCGCTCATAGCCCTCGATCTGGTCGTTCAACTGGGCGATGCGCTGGCTCAGAACCCCGGTCTCGGTGGAGCGGCCGGTCCGGCGGGCGCCGAACTGCAGCCGCTGTATCCGCAGGGACTCCTGCGCGAGGGCCGCGTCCTCCGGCGGGAGGTCGGCGAACTCCTGCGGCAGGGGAATCGCGCCCAGCCGATCGCGCTCGGCGACCAGGCGCGCCCGTTGGGCCAGCAGGGCGTAGACCTGGCCGGCGACGCCGCGTTCCGTGGCCCGCAGCTCGCCGCTGGACAGGGTCAGGAGAACCTGTCCGCGCTGGACGGTGTCGCCTTCCCGGACGTGCAGGGCGCTGACCACGCCGCCCTCGCGGTGCTGCACCGCCTGCCGGTTGCCCGACACCGAAATCTGCCCGTGGGCGAAGGCCCCGGCGTCCAGCGGCGCAAAGGCGGCCCAGCCCAGGAAGATGACGAAGAAGGCGACGATGATCCCGCCGCCGGCCCACAGCTCCAGCCGGGGCGTGTCGGGCACGCTGATCGGTGTCGGCGGCGCGCCGGTCCCTGGCGGCAGGGACGCGGGCGACGCGGCGGGCGCGGAGGAGGTCGGCGCGGCGGTGTCGGTCATTGGGTCCGTCGCGTCGCAGGAGGCTGGGCCTGGGGTTGGGGCGGCGCGGCC
>NZ_JBLYQK010000004.1:0-149295 GCF_048799765.1 Brevundimonas sediminis | reverse complement strand
GCGCGAACGCCCGCCCCGACGCCGCGCGAGCCCGCGGGCCGCTGGATCGTCCAGGTCGGCGCCTTCCGCGACGAGACCGTGGCCCGCAACTGGCTGGCCGAGGTCAACCGCCGCTACACGCGGCAGTTCGCCGGGGCGGAGCGCACGGTGCAGACCGCCTCGGGCTGGTACCGGTCGCGCTTCACGGGCATGACCGAGAGCGCCGCCCGCGCCGCCTGCGCCGCCCTGGCGGAGCGCCGCTGGGACTGCACGGTGATCCGGCCCGACTGAGCCGGTCGCGGGCAGCCTTGCTCCCCGGCCGGTTTTCCCCTATACGCGCCCGCTTTCCAGGGCTTCGGTCCCGGTGCGGAGTTCCAAAGGGTTCGGGAAGTCATCCCGGCCGCCGCCCCGGGAACCATCGTGGAACGGACTGAACCCGGTCCGCCCGCGCCGGCGCCCACAAGGGAGAATACCGCATGGCTCTTTACGAGCACACGGTCATGACGCGCCAGGATATCTCGGCGCAGCAGGCCGAAGCGCTGAACGACACCATCAAGACTCTGATCGAACAAGCCGGCGGCGCTGTCGCCAAGATCGAGTACTGGGGTCTGCGCAACCTGACCTACCGCGTGAAGAAGAACCGCAAGGCTCACTATTCGCTGCTGGCCGTCGACGCCCCTCCGGCCGCCATGGCCGAAGTCGAGCGTCAGCTGTCGATCAACGAAGACGTGCTGCGCTGGCTGACCGTCCGCGTCGAGGAACTCGACCTGGAACTGTCGCCGCTGCTGGCCCGCCGTGAACGTGAGCGCGAGCGCGAGCGTGAACGCGGTCCCCGCGAAGACGCCGCCGCCGAAGCCTAAGGAACCCGGAACATGACCGATACCACCGCCCCGACCCCGGGCGCGCCGGCCGGCTCCGGCCCGGCCCGTCGCCCGTTCTTCCGCCGCCGCAAGGTGTGCCCGTTCTCCGGCCCGAACGCGCCGAAGATCGACTACAAGGACGTCAAGCTGCTGCAACGCTACATCAGCGAGCGCGGCAAGATCGTCCCGTCGCGCATCACGGCTGTCTCCCAGAAGAAGCAACGCGAGCTGGCCAAGGCCATCAAGCGCGCGCGCTACCTGGCCCTCCTGCCCTACGTGGTGAAGTAAGATGAAGGTCGTTCTGCTGGAACGCGTCGATAACCTCGGCGCCATCGGCGACGTCGTCACTGTCAAGGACGGCTTCGCCCGCAACTTCCTTCTGCCGCGCGACAAGGCCCGCCGGGCCACCGCCGCCAACCTGAAGGCCTTCGAACTCGACCGCGCCGCCATCGAGCAGCGCAACGAGAAGAACAAGGCCGAAGCGCAGAAGATCGCCGACAAGATCAACGGCGAAACCTATGTGATGATCCGTCAGGCCGGTGAAACCGGCCAGCTGTACGGCTCGGTCGCCGGCCGCGACGTCGCTGAAGCCATCCAGGCTGAAGGCGGCAAGGTCGAGCGTTCGCAAGTCGTGCTGAACGTCGCGATCAAGACGCTGGGCGTCCACGAAGTGCTGGTTCGCCTGCACGCCGAGGTCTCGGCCACCGTCAAGATCAACATCGCCCGTTCGGCTGAGGAAGCCGAGCGTCAAGCCAAGGGCGAGGACGTGATCAAGTCGGCCTACGAGGAAGATCGTGAAGCCGCCGCCGAACAGGCCGCGGACATGATCGCCGGCGGCGCCGGTCAGCAAGACGGCCTGGGTTCGGAAGCCTGAACCCAGTTTTGATCCTGGCCGAAATCTGAACCGAGCCGGACTTCGTCCAACTCGACCGATTTCGACCAGATGCTGAAAAGTCACGGCGGCGTGGGGGAAGCCCTGCGCCGCCGAACTTTTTTCGGGCGTGCGCTTGACGCTTTTATGACGCACCGCAATATCGGAATCGCTCATCGAGACCGGCTGAGGGAAAAGGCCCTTGGACGCCGGGGCAACCTGCGGACCGCCGTAAGGTGCCAACTCCTTCGGGACCCCTCCCCGGGTCACGGCAGATGAGAGACCGGCACGCCCGGACTCCCTCATCCGTCACCGCAAGTGTTTCCGATCGAGCAGGAGACGACCATGCGTTCTGACACGCCCTACGCCCTGACGGTCCCCGCCCCTGACGCCCGCGCGCCGCGCCACCTTATGTGTTGCGCCCGCCCGATGCGATGTCGCCCTGGCGCCTGACACGCTGACCCGCCCGGCCCCACGCCGGAACCGCCTCCAAAACACCGCCAGCCCGGACCCCCGGTGATCGCCGCGCGCGACACCGACCGGAGAGCTGCGCCTCATCGAGACAGAGATCCATCATGACCACCCGCTCCATCCGCGCCGCCCTGTTCGCCGCCGCCTCGGCCACCGCCCTGCTGGCCGGCGCCGCCCACGCCCAGACGGCGCCGCAGACCGCCCCCGAGGCCACCGAGGTCGACGAGGTCGTCGTCACCGGCACCCGCGCGCCCAACCGCTCCCGACTGGACACCCTCGCCCCGGTCGACGTCGTCACCCAGGAGGACCTGCAGAATCGCGGCACCACCGAGCTGGCCGCCGCCCTGGCCCAGTCGGTTCCGTCCCTGACCTTCCCGCGACCGGCGGTCGTAGACGGCACGGACTCGGTCCGCCCGGCTACCCTGCGCGGCCTGTCGCCGGACCAGACCCTGGTGCTGGTCAACGGGACCCGCCGCCACGCCTCCGCGCTGGTCAACGTCAACGGCACCGTCGGCCGCGGCTCGGCGGCCGTCGATCTGAACACCATTCCCTCGGGCGCCTTGGACCGGGTCGAGGTCCTGCGCGACGGCGCCTCGGCCCAGTACGGTTCGGACGCCATCGCCGGGGTGGTCAATCTTCGCCTCCGACAGGCCGATCACGGCGGCGGCGCGACGGTGACCGCCGGCCAGTACTACACGACCATCGACACCGCCCGCGCTCCAGGGCGTGACGAGCAGGACGGCGGCACCCTCACCGCCTCGGCCTGGCAGGGCTTCGGCCTGGGCGACGGCGGCTATCTGACCCTGAGCGCGGAATACCTGCGGCGCGACCCGACCAACCGCTCCGACCTCGACCCCCGCGTTACGCCCAACGCCGTCACGGCGCGGTTCGGCGATCCGGAGGTCGAGCAGTGGACCGTCTTCGCCAACGCCGGCGCCCCGCTGGGCAACGGATGGGAGGCCTATGGCTGGGCCGGATACCAGGATCGCGACAGCGAAAGCGCCGCCTTCCCCCGGCTGGCGTCGAATGTGAACAATGTCGCCGCCCTCTACCCCAACGGCTTCCTGCCCAAGATCGCCGTCAACTCGCGTGATCTGTCGGCCGCAGGCGGCGTGCGCGGCGTCATCGGCGGCTGGGACGCCGATGTGAACCTGGTCTATGGCCGCAACGCCCTGGAATTCCGCACCGAGGAGTCGCTGAACTCCACCTATGGCGCGGCCTCGCCCACCAGCTTCGATTCCGGCTCGCTGATCTATGACCAGCTGGTCCTGGGCGCGGACGTCACCCGCCAGTTCGACGTCGGCCTGTACGCCCCGCTGAACGTGGCCGCCGGTCTGGAAGCCCGTCGCGAGACCTACCAGATCGAGGCCGGTCAGGCGGAGTCCTGGGACCGCGGCCCGCTGGGCGGCAATACCGCCCTGACCAGCGGCGCCCAGGGCTTCGTCGGCTTCCAGCCGTCGAACGAGGTGGACGAGGACCGCACCGCCGTCGGCGTCTATGTGGACGTCGAGGCGCCGATCACCGAGCAGTTGACCGTCGCCGGCGCCGTCCGCTTCGAGGACTATTCCGACTTCGGCAATGCGACCACGGGCAAGGTCTCGGCCCGCTACGACTTCACCCCGTCGTTCGCCCTGCGCGGCTCGGTCTCGACCGGCTTCCGCGCCCCCTCGCTGCAGCAGTCCTATTTCACCTCGACCGCCTCGGTGATCCAGAGCGGCTCCATTGTGGAGACCGGCACCTTCCCGGCCACCAGCACGGTGGCCAGCCTGCTGGGCGCGGAACCGCTCGATGCCGAGACCTCGGTCAACTACACCCTCGGCGCGGTCTTCCGGCTGGGCGACTTCAACCTGACGGTCGACGCCTACCAGATCGATATCGAGGACCAGATCGTCCTGTCGGAGCTGATCAACCGCAGCTTCAGCCCGCAGGTCGCCTCGCTGCTGGATCCGCTGGGCGTCCAGGCCGCGCGCTTCTTCCTGAACGGCGTGGACACCACCACCAAGGGCGTCGACGTGGTCGGTCGCTATCGCATCAATGACGAGACCTATGGCGACTGGGACTTCACCGTGGCCGCCAATTTCAACGACGTGGAGGTGACGCGTCTGCCGACCTCCTCCTCGGTGCTGAGCCCGGTCCCTCCGCTGTTCGCCCGCAGCCGCATCCTGACCATCGAGGACGGCACGCCCGACACCAAGGTGTCCGGCACGACGGACTGGAGCTACGGCCGGTGGGGCGTCACCGCCCGGGCGACCTACTACGCCAGTGTCCTGCAGCCCGGATCGACCGCGGCCTCCGACTACTGGACCGGCGACAAGGTGGTCGCCGATTTTGAAGGCCGGTTCAGCCCGAACGAACGGATCACCCTGGCCCTCGGCGTCGACAACGCCTTCGACGAATATCCCGATGCGGTTCCGGCCAGCCTGAACAGCAACGGCGTCCTGGGCTTCCCCTTCTACTCGCCGTTCGGCTTCAACGGGCGCTATGTCTACGCCCGCGTCGGCGTGAACTGGTGACCCCTGCCCCGGGCCGCCGGTCGTCCTGCACGGACGGCGGTCCGGGACCAAGTCATCCGCTGATGAAAAACTTCGGCGAAAGCGTTGCCATGAGGAGGCTCCCGCCATATCTGGACGGTCGGAGACCTCCCCATGCTTCGTATCCTGACCGCCCTCGGGCTGGCCCTGTTCCTGTCCGCCTTCGCCTCCGGCTCCGCTCACGCCATGACGGTGCGCGAGTTCCTGTCCATCGCCGACCGCCTGCCGCAGAACGCCACCGCCGCCCTGCGCCCGGACGGCCGCCGGCTGATCAACGAGGTCTCGACCTCCGTGCACGCGGTGAAGAACGCCCAGTTCGCCGACGAGCGGGCCGGTCGCCGTCCGGCCTACTGCATCCCGTCGCGCGGCACCGGCATCACGCCGGAAGGGCTGCTGGCGCGTTTCCGCGCCCTGCCGGCGGGCCGTCGCGACATGACCGTCCAGCAGGCCATTCGCGAGTGGATGATCGAACGCTGGCCCTGCGGCGCCTGATCGTTAACTGATCCGCCTGCGGAATTCGGGACTGCCCACAGCCCCGGAGATTTGTCCCCGGCAACGCGTACGTCCAAACATGACGCAGGCGGCCTGTAAGGGCATGACGTCATGACCATGAACGCCTTTGCTCCCGCCGCCTTCAACGACACGCCCCAGGTCGCGTCCCTGCCGCACAATCTCGAGGCCGAGCAGGCGCTGCTGGGCTCGCTGATGTTCGACAACGCCGTGTTCGAACGGCTGAGCGACCGGCTGCGCGGCAGCCATTTCTACGAACCCTTCCACCAGCGCCTCTTCGATGCGGTCGAGGACCATATCCGTCAGGGGCTGCTGGCTGAGCCGACCATCCTGATGGAGCGGTTCAAGCAGGACCCGGCCTTCCAGGAGTTCGGCGGCCTTCGCTATCTCGCCGATCTGGTTGACCGCGCCCCGCCGGCCGCCAATGCGCCCGACTACGCCCGCGTCATCTACGATCTGGCCCTGCGCCGCGACCTGATCCGCATCGGCGGCGAGATCATCAAGGACGCGCCGGATCCCGAGCGCCCGGCCGAGGATCAGATCGAACAGGCCGAACAGACCCTGTACTCGCTGGCCGAGACAGGCAAACCGTCGTCCGGTTTCGTGAGCTTTTCCCACGCCTTGTCCGGCGCCGTTCAGATGGCGGCGGAAGCCTATCAGCGCGACGGCAAGCTGGCCGGTCTGGCGACCCACCTGGACGATCTGGACCAGAAGCTGGGCGGGCTGCACCCCTCCGACCTGCTGATCCTCGCGGGCCGTCCGTCGATGGGCAAGACGGCGCTGGCCACCAACATCGCCTTCAACGTGGCGCGCAGCTATCGCTGGGAGCCGACGCCGGAGGGCCGCAAGACGGTCTCAGGCGGGGTTGTCGCCTTCTACTCGCTGGAAATGAGCGCCGAACAGCTGGCCATGCGTATGCTGGCCGACGCCTCGGGCGTGTCGTCCGACAAGCTGCGCAAGGGCGAGATCGACGCCTCGGACTTCGGCAAGATCCGCGACGCGGCGGTCGAAATCGGCGAAAGCCCCCTCTACATCGACGCCACCGGCGGTCTGTCGATCTCCAAGCTGGCGGCGCGCGCACGGCGGCTGAAGCGGATGGAGCACGGGCTGGACCTGATCATCGTCGACTACCTGCAACTGGTGACCACCGGCGAGAACAGCCAGAAGAACCGGGTGCAGGAAGTGTCCGAGATCACCGGCGGCCTGAAGGCCCTGGCCAAGGAGCTGTCGGTGCCGATCATCGCCCTGTCGCAGCTGTCGCGTCAGGTCGAGCAGCGCGAGGACAAGCGGCCCCAGTTGTCCGACCTTCGGGAATCGGGCTCGATCGAGCAGGACGCCGACTGCGTGATGTTCGTCTACCGCGAGAGCTACTACCTGGGGCGCGCCGAGCCCAAGGAAGGCACCGAGGAACACCTGAACTGGCAGCAGGAGATGGACCGGCTGGAGCACCAGGCCGAGGTCGTCATCGGCAAGCAGCGTCACGGCCCCATCGGCATCGTGAAACTGGCGTTCGACGCCAACACGACGCGCTTCGGCAACCTGGCGCATGGGCAGGGCGGCGGGTACAGCGACTACGAATAAACTGCCCTTCTCCCCTTGAGGGAGAAGGTGGCCCGTCAGGGCCGGATGAGGGGGCTGCCAGCCCCATGCTCATCGCCAACGAGGCGGGCTGCTGACACAGCCCCCTCATCCGTCTCGCTCCGCGAGCCACCTTCTCCCTCAAGGGGAGAAGGAAGACGTCACCGCATCTCTACCCGTCGGGCGCCCGCGGGGATGGCCAGCTCGCCATTCGAGAAGCTCGCCGCCCGGCCGTCGATGCGGACGGTCGCGGGCGGGGTCTCTCCGGCCGGCCACTGGATGATGAAGCCGCCGGGGGGCGTGACCCCGGGTTCCAGCGTCAGGACATAGCCGCGTCGGGCGGCGCGGAAGCTGTAGGTCAGCGAACCGTACGGTGTGCGGACGGCGCGGACGCCCACCCCCTCCCCGGCCAGCCAGCGGGTCGGCACGCCCGCCGCCAGCACCAGGGCATGGTCGCGGTCGCGCTCATACACCAGCATGTCCATGACCGAGCGGATGTAGTCCGAGCTGATCCAGGCATGGGGCATGTCGCCGATGAAGCGGGGCTCGCGCTCCTCACGGCCGACCACCTCGGCCCAGCCGTTCCAGGCGCGCGGGCGGATGTCGGCGAAGTAGAAGTCCAGCGCCCGGAGCGCCTCCTCGCGGCGACCCAGCCGGACCATGGCCCCGACGTTGCGCAGCTCGTAAGGGGTGTAGTCCTTCCACGCCTGACGGTTCTCCTGCCGGGCGGTGAAATTCTCCCACCATTTGTCGAAGGTGCCTTCCAGCAGCGACTGCGGCAGGTCGTCGATCAGACCACCGGGCGACAGGCCGATGGTGGTCGAGGTGGCGTCGAAATCGCCCCGGTCGGCGGCGCCGGCGATCCAGTCGATGCCGTGGACGCGGGCCGTGGCCTCGATCGAGGCGATGATGTCGGCCTTGAACTGGGCCTCCGCCGCGCGGAAGCGGTCGGCGGCCTCGGCGTCGCCCAGGGTCTCGGCGATGAAGACGGCGTCGGCGTAACCGCGCAGGCCCCAGAAGTCGTCCCAGTAGCTGTAGGCCGGACGGTCCGAATAGCCCTCATGGCTGATGGTCGGCGGCAGCAGGCCGAACAGGTGGCGCTTGTCGGCCGCCTCGAACTCGGCCGTGCGGGTCGAGGCGCGCAGCTCGTCCATATAGCGGATCGCGCCCTGCACCTGCGGCCAGACGGCCCTCAGCGCCTCCAGATCGCCGGTGTAGCGGTACGTCTCGGCGGCGAGGAAGACGAACTCGCCGTGACTGTCGTTCTCGGGCACCGGATCGGCGCCGCGGCTGTCGACGCAACAGGGCACCTTGCCGTTGTCGAAGACGTAGGGGGCGAACCAGCGCAGATAGTCGGCGGACAGGTCGGCGTGACCCAGCCGGTTCAGCCCCTCGGCCATCATGGCCCCGTCGCGGATCCAGCTGCGGTTATAGCTGCGCGTGCCCGGCTGCAGGATCGGCCCCTGACGCGACATCAGCATATGGGCCAGCGAGGACTTCATCACCGCCTCGACCGGACCGGCCTCGGGCGGCAGGGTGACGTCGAAGCGGTCGAGTTTCTCGCGCCATCGGGCGGCGACGCGGGTCTGAGCATCGTCCAGCACCGCCTCGGCCGAACCGGTGAGCGGCAGGGCCGCGTCCCCACCAGCCAGCGCGGCTGTCCAGCCGAAGGTTCGGCTTTCACCGGGCTGGAGGATCACATCGTACAACCAGCCGCCAGACATCAGGGTCGAGGCGTCATATTCCGCGCCGCCCTCCCCCATGAACGCACGGCGATCAGCCACGGTCAGAAGGCTTTGCGGATCACTGCCGGCTTCAAAGCTGGACGCGACGATATGACCGGCCCGGCTCAGGGCGCGAACATTCACGTTGTCATTCAGCGTCAGCTCTGCGGGATTGATCTCGATCTTCTCGATCGGACCAACACCCCCGGGCGTGGTCAGGAACTGGCGCGGGCCGTTGACCTGGAAGGGTCGGGCCGCCAGCGCCAGCGTCAGGCTCTGCGGGCGGTCGGAGGTGTTGGTCAGGACATAGCGGCCGTACAGGCGGGCGGCGTCCGGCTCCCCCTCGGCGAAGGCCGTGGTGGTCAGGCTCCAGTGGTCGGCGGTCCAGGTCACGGACGGGATCGGCAGATCACCGTCCGCCTGCGACTGGGTGATGTTGACGTCGGACCAGGTCACCAGCCGCCCGTTCTCGACCACAAACGGTTCGATGCTGGGGCCGCCGCGACGCAGCTCGATGGCGCCGTCCTCGCCGATCAGGCCGCTCTCGCCGCCGCCGTCGACGCCGACGAGGGTCCAGTAGGGCTGTTCGCCGTGGAAGCCGCGCGGATAGAGGCCCCGACGGCTTTCGGACGCCACCGCCATCATGAAGCTGGTCTGCGTCTCGCCGAAGGACAGGGGTTCGATCTCAAGGCCGGTCAGGGCGTAGGCGTTGGCCGCCGCCTGCCCCAGCCGCTGCCCCGCGCCCGCCTGGCCGACGACGCCGCTCTCGTCCAGCGGGGCCAACAGATCGAGCCGCAGCCAGCGCGCCGACGCCTCGGGCGTGCGCAGCCAGTCGGTCCCGCCGTTGCCGTCGGTCACCGAGGCCAGCTCGCGCCAGTCGCGCCCGTCCGACGAGGCCATCAGACGATAGGCCGACGCCGCCATCCGGTCCGCCCAGCGCAGGGTCAGGCCGCCGAACTCGCGCTCATAGCCGAGGTCCAGCGTCAGGCTCTGCTCGCCACCCGCCGCCGATTTCCAGAAGGTCAGCGGGTCGTCATCGACGGCGCGGGCCGCGACATTGCCGCCGTCCTCGCTGGTGGCGTCGGCCACCGGGCGCGGCGGGACCGAGGGCTCGGGCGGCAGCTCGCGCAGCTCCAGCTGGTCGATCTCCAGCCAGCCGCGACCGCCCTGCCCCGCCGTGACCACGAACTCGATCCGCGCGGCGCCGCGGAAGGTGCGGTCCGGCTCCGGCCCCCAGGCCCAGAGGATCTGGCGCTTCTTGATGACGTAGCGGGTCCACTCACCCTGCGCCTCGAAGCGCTGGATCTGGCGCCAGTGGACGTTCTCGCCGGACGCATCGGTGAACTTGATCTCGAGCGTATTGGGCAGCATCTCGCCGCGCGCCCAGAAACTGATCTCGTAGTTTTCCGGCACACGCAGATCGAGGGCGCGGGCGGCGAAGGCGTAGCCCGAGCGACCGTTGAAGTCGTACGCCAGCCGCATGGCGCGGCCCTCATGGCCGGGGACCGCGGAGACGGCCGAAGAGACGTCGGTGGAGGCGTCGGCGGTCCACGGGGTCAGGGTCTCGAAGGTGTCGAGCGGACGGGCGGACTGGGCCTGCGCCGCCGTGGCCAGGGCGAGGGCGGCCGTGGTGGCCAGCAGGAAGGTGCGCATATCCATACTCCGCTCATCCCGGCGAAAGCCGGGACCCAGTTCTGTCCAGCGTGACGCCGGCGTTGGGGGATCAGCCTCGGTGCGATCCCGGTCCCGCTCCATCACCCAGCGCACTGGGTCCCGGCTGTCGCCGGGATGAGCGGATCGTTTGGTTCAGCCCTTCACGCTGCCCGCGAGCATGCCGCGGATGTAGTAGCGTTGCAGGGCGAGGAAGATGGCCAGCACGGGGGCGACGGTGATGACGGCGCCGGCCATCATCATCTCGGCGTCCTGCACGTGCTCGCGCGACAGGGCCGCCAGCGCCACCGGCAGGGTGTAGTTGGACTGGTCCGTCAGGATGATCAGCGGCCACAGGAAGTCGTTCCAGCTGCCCAGGAAGACGAACAGGGCGAGCGTCACGACGATGGGCTGCATGGTCGGCAGGACCACCTTGCGGAAGATCTGGCTCTCCGAAGCGCCGTCGACGCGGGCGGCCTCGAGCATTTCGTCGGGGATGCTGAGCGCATACTGGCGCACCAGGAACAGGCCGAAGATGGACGCCAGCCAGGGCACCAGAGCCCCGGCGTAGGTGTTCACCAGTCCCATGGACTTCAGCATCAGGAACAGCGGCAGGGTGCCGATCTGGGCGGGCACCACCAGAGCCGCGACCAGCAGCTGGAACAGCCGCTCGCGCCCCTTGAACTTCAGCTTGGCGAAGGCGTAGCCGGCCGGGACGGTGAAGCCCAGCGCCAGCACGGTGGCCATGGTGGCGAGCGCAAAGCTGTTCCACAGATAGCGGCCCATGCCCTGGGTCACGAACAGGTCGCGGTAGTGCTCGAGCGTCCAGTTCTTGGGCCATAGCGGCGGCGGGAAGGCCGCGGCCTCGCCGGTCGACATGAAGCTGACCGACACCATCCACGCCAGCGGGAACATCACCGCCAGGGCGATCAGGGCGACCGCGAGGTTCAGCAGGATCGAGCGAAGCTTCATTCGTACGCCCCCACCTTCTTCGCCACGGCCAGCTGCACCAGGGTGACCGCAAGGATGCAGACGAACAGGACGAAGGCGACGGCGCTGGCGGAGCCGAGGTTCCACCATTTGAAGCCCTCCTCGTACATGAAGTAGAGCACCGTGACGGTCGACTGGGCCGGGCCGCCCTGGGTCATCACATAGGGCTCGGCGAACAGCTGGAAGAAGCTGGCGACGGCGATGATCGAGACCAGCAGCAGGGTCGGGGCGATGGCCGGCAGGGTCACATGGCGGAACTGCCTGAACGGGCCCGCGCCGTCGATGCGGGCGGCCTCGTACAGGTCATCCGGCACGGTCTGAAGGACGGCCAGGAAGATCAGCATGTTGTAGCCGAAGGTCTTCCAGACGACGAACATCAGGATGGCCGGGATGGAGGTCGAGGGATCGCCCAGCCAGTCCACCGGCGGAATGCCGAACGCGCCCAGCGCCCAGTTGATGACCCCGTACCGGGTGTGGAGCATGTAGTTCCACAGCACCGCCGTCGCGACGAGGGTGGTGACGAAGGGGGCGAAGAACATCACCCGCCACAGCGGCCGCCATTTGATGACGCGGGCGTTCAGGATGACGGCGGCGGCCAGCGAGGTGGCGATGGACAGGGGCACGCCGATGACGGCGAACAGGCCGGTGTTCTTCATCGCGCCCCAGAACAGGGGATTGGAGAACAGCCGCTCATAGTTCTGCAGGCCGACGAAGCGCATGTTGCCGATATCGGCCAGCGCATAGATGTCGAAATCGGTCAGGCTGAGCAGCAGGGCCGCGAAGACCGGGATGGCGAAGAAGACGCCGATGGCCAGCAGCGACGGGGCGACGAAGCCCCATGCGGCGCGCTCGCGCTTGCGGAGGGATGACGGGGTCACTCGGCCCTCCCCTGTTCGATCATCCAGCGGCGCTTCTCCAGCAGACGATCCACGCGCCTGTCGATCTCGGCGGCGGCGGCGGCGGGCGCGAACTCACCGCGCACCATGCGTTCGGCGACGATCTGCATCTCGGTCACGATCCGCTCCCACTCGGGCGCCTTGGGCACGGCCCTGGCGCGCGACAGCTGGCCCTTGAACGCGGCGATGTAGGGGTCGTTCGCCACCGTCGGGGCGGACCAGGCGCTTTCGCGGGCCGGCAGGTTGCCGGTGATGCCGTTGAAGATCGCCTGCACGCGCGGCTCGGACAGGTAGCGGACCAGCTTCCACGCCGCCTCCTGATGCGGCGAGCTGCTGTAGACGACCAGCGACGATCCGCCGGGGGCCGAGGCGCCGGGGCCGGTCGGGCCGGGCACGCCCGCGGTCATCCACTGGACGCCGGGCGACAGGCGGTCCTTGAAGTCGCCGATGGTCCAGGGGCCGGAGAAGTAGAAGCTGAACCAGCCGCGCTCGAACTCGGTCCAGACGTTGGAGATCTGCGCGGCCGAGGCGACCGGGGCCAGCCCCTCGTCGAACAGGCTCTTGTAGAACTCCAGCGCAGCGATGAAGGACGGGGTGGAGAAGTTGCCGCGCGTGTCCTGGTCCCGCAGCAAAGGCGCATCGCCCTGCAGGCCGAAGGTCAGCAGTTGCTCGAACTCGTTCAGCGGCAGCAGGACGGCGTATTTGTCCGGCCCCACCACCCGCTTGACCGCATGCATGGCCTGTTTCCAGCCGGCCCAGTCCCGCGGCATGGCCTCATGGCCGGCCTGACGCAGCAGGTCGGTGCGGTAGAAGATCAGCCGGGTGTCGACGTACCAGGGCGTGGCCATCGGTCGGCCGTTGATCCGGTTGGTGTCCAGCACCGCCGGGAACTGGTCGGTCAGCAGGTCCCGCGCCTCGGCGGGCAAGGGGCTGATGGCCCCGATGGCGGTCATCTCGGACACCCAGGTGTTGCCCACCTGACTGACGTCCGGCAGCGAGGCGCCGGCGTAGGCGGTCAGCAGCTTCTGGTGGGCGGCGGTCCAAGGCAGGGCCTGGACCTCGACCTTGATGTCCGGGTTCAGCCGCTCGAACTCCGGCAGGATCCGGCCGACGTTGGTGGCCTCCGAGCCCATGGCCCAGAAACGCAGGCGGGTGCGGCCGTCGCGGCTCCCGCCACAGGCCGACAGGCCGGTCGCGGCCGCCCCGGCCATCAGGCCGAGCGTCGTGCGTCGATCCGGCCTGAAGATGCTCATGCGTTGTCCAGCCAGCCGCCGGTGAAGCCCGCGCGCTTCAGGCCGCGCACCAGGTTCGGTTCGCCGTGCATGGCCTTCCAGACGATCTCGGAGCGATGGTTCTCGATCTGGATGACGATGGGGCCCTGGTCGATGCCCAGATAGTCGCCGTCGACCCAGCCGATGCCCGGCACGATGCGACCGTGCTGGAGGGGGCCGTCGCGGACGGTCAGGGTCGGGTTGAACGAGTCCAGGAAGCCGTACTGCGTATAGATGGCCGAGCCGTAGCGGGCCTTCATCGCCTTCAGGCAGGCGATGACATGGTCCGGGGCGAACGGCATGGACGCCAGGGCCGCCGTCGGGGCGAGCGTGCCGTCGTCACGGTCGCCCGGACCACGCGCCGAATAGCTGAAGAACTCCCGCTCTCGCCCGTCGATCACCTGACGGAAGTCGCCGGGGCCGTCGCAGGCGGTCAGACCCCAGACGTCGGCCGAATAGCCGGCCCAGCCCATCGGGTTGTCGATGGCGTACTTGCGCTGGGCCTCGACGGCGCGGACGCTGTTCTGGAAGTAGTCGAAGCCCGGAATCTCGGCCTGCTGGTCCTGCAGCCAGCGGTCCCGGATGCCCCGGAAGTCGATGTACATGTGGCTGTATTCATGCCCGAACAGCGGCGGGAAATGCAGGTGTTTCGGTCCCCAGCGGTCGGTCCAGCTGTGGTCGTAGACGCTGCACCACTCGTCCCAGACCGTGGTCGGCGTCGGATGGGTCGGGCTACCGATGGCCAGCAGCAGGACGATCATGCCCTCGTTGTAGACGTTCCAGTCCGCGGGGATGAAGCCGGTCTCGGGGTGCCAGCCCATGGTGATGCGGTTCGGCCGGACGACGGCCCAGTCCCATTCGACCCGCTCATAGACGGCCTGCGCCCGCTCGCGGATCTCGCGCTCCTGCGGATGATCGCCGTCGAACCAGCGGGCGGCGAACAGCATGCCGGCGACCAGAAGGGCGGTGTCGACGGTCGACAGCTCCGTCCTACCGAAGCGGTGGCCCGTCTGCATGTTGAGGAAGTGGTAGAAGAACCCCTTGTAGCCGCCGTTGCCGGTCGGCTCGGGCCCCTGCGGCAGCTCGTGGAAGAAGCGGATGGTGGTCAGGGTGCGCTCGCGCGCCTCGTCACGGCTCATCCAGCCGCGCTCGACCCCGACGGGCCAGCAGGTCAGGGCGAAGCCGACGGCGGCGACGGACGAGAAGGACTCGGTCGGCCAGCGGTCGGGGGTCAGGCCATTGGCGCGATTGGTGACGCGCACGAACCAGTCAAAGGTCTTGCGCTGCAGGTCCTCGACGTCGGCGTCCAGCGCCGGTCCGGTCGGAACCAAAGGCGTGGCCGACGGCATGGTGGCGCAACCGGCCACGGCCAGAGCCGCGCCGGCGAAGGTGGACCCCATCAGAAAACGTCTGCGGTTCATGGGATCACCTCTCAACTCGGAATACGCGGATCAAAAAAATGGCCGCCCCCGGTTGGGCTGGGAGCGGCCGTTCAGGCTCAGGAGATTGTAGTCCCCATCGGGCGGCCCGGAAGCCGCCCGAGGGTCGCACCTACCAGCGGTAACGCAGACCGACCTGGAAGCTGCGCGTCGGCAGATACTGGGCGGTCGGACGGCCGAAGTTCGGGTTCAGCGGGGCGAGCCCGGTGTTCGACGTGCGATAGGTCTGGTTGAAGCTGCTGAAGTTCTTGAAATCCAGAACGTTGATGGCATCGAACGTCAGTTCGACGATATCACCGTGCGGGAGCTCGAACTCCTTGGTCACGCGCAGGTCAACCTGACGGAAGGCCCAGGCGTCGGGGATGATGAAGTCCTTCCGTTCCGGATAGGCCGAGAACCAGTCCGGCTTGGCCCCGTTGCCCACGTTGTTGCGCGTGTACGGCAGGCCCGAGCCGAGGGTGATCAGGGTCGACAGGCGGAAGTCGTACGGCAGGGCCACCGTGCCCGACATGATCAGGCGGTGACGCTCGGCGCCCGGCGAGTTGAACTCGGGGCTGTACGACGGCCACGGATAGTCGAAGTCGAAATTGCCGGTGCCCTGGTCACGGCTGCCGTTCTGGCTGGCTTCCGTATAGGTATAGGCCAGGTTGAAGCCCCAGCCGCTGTCGGTGGTGAAGGGCTTGTCGGCGGTCAGGAAGATCGCCTGGTAGTCCCGCTCGCGATCGTGGTTCGAGACGAAGACGCCGTCGTTGAACTGGAACGGCAGACCCGTGTCGGGATCGATCAGGTTCGACGGACGCACCGCGGCCGGCACCGAGTTGGTGGTCGGGTCGAGGTTGGCGCGATACCAGGCGAACTCGTTCTTGGTCTTGGCCCAGGAGAAGGTCAGGGCCGTTTGCCAGTCGCCGAACTTCTGGCGGACGCCGAAGTTGAACTGGTCGGTCATCGGCGGCGGGGCGTCGTCCTTGATCAGGAAGACCTCGCCGCGGCCGACGGTGCCGGCCAGCAGGGTGTCGAGACCGGCCGCCGTCGCATAGATCGGGTTCCAGGCGACGGTGTCGGTGCGACCGCCGTAGGCCCCGCCGGTCGGCGAGAAGTAGATGGTCTTGCTCAGTTGGTACGGCTTGAAGCGTTCGTCGAAGGCGAAGTTGAACGCGATCCGGTCGTAGTAGCGGCCGGCGCCGCCGAAGATGACCGTCTGCTCGTCGCCGAAGACGTCGTAGCTGAAGCCGATCCGCGGCTGCCAGGCGCCGGTGAAGGCGTCGCGATCCCCGTCGGAGATGTAGTCGTTGATGTCGAGGTAGGACGGGAAGTCGAAGCCGGCGACGCCGTCGATGGCGGTCAGCAGGCGACGGACGACGTCCGGCGTGCGCCAGTCATTGTTGACGGCGTTGTCTTCATAGTCCCAGCGAACGCCCAGGTTGATCTCGAGCTTGTCGGTGACCTGCCAGTCGTCCTGGATGTAGGCGCCGAAGACGTTGTTCTCGGCATCGACCGGATCCACCGGCAGGTTCAGCGAAACCTGGGTCGGGATGGTGCGGGTGCCGTTCACCTCGCCGCGCGCGTCAACATCATAGGTGAAGAACGGGTTGCGGTTGAACTGCTTGTAAACATACAGACTTTGCATCGAGTACTTCACGCCCATCTTGAGCGTGTGCGTCCCGAGGAAGTCGATGTCGCTGAAGGTCAGGTCGTCGCGGAAGGTCAGCACCTCCTGCGTCAGGTCCTGGTTGTTCGTGCCGCCGCCGGCCGTGAAGATCGTCGAGTTGATCTGGCCGTAGTCGAACTGGAAGCCGGCCGTCGCCGTCGAGGCGTCGCGGTACTCCACATACCGGGCGCCGGTCTGGTCAAAGTTCAGGGCGCGCGGATTGTACTGCGACTCCAGATAGTCGATCGAGAACTCGTTCAGGAAGCTGTCGCCCTGGAACTGGTGACGCAGGTTCAGCGAGCGATACTCGATGTCGACCGCGGTCGCACGGTCGAACGAGGTCGGGCCGTTGCCGAAGTCACGGATGTCTTCCTCGGTCCGGTAGGTCACGCTCAGGTCGAGCCGCTGGCGGTCGTCGATCGACCAGGACAGCTTGCCGAAATAGAGGTCCTGCTCGAACGGCGCCTCGAACGTGCCCAGTTCGTCACCGAACAGCGAGGCGTATTCGGTCCGGTTCAGGAAGACCGAACGTTCACGGGTCTCGTCCTTGCGCTCGTAGGTCAGGAAGAAGTGCAGCCGGTCCTCGATGATCGGACCGCCCACCGAACCGCCGTACTGCATGCGGTCCAGACGCGGCTTGGCTTCACCACGCGAGCGCGAGAACACGTTCTGCTCGACCCAGTCCGAGGGCTGGTAGGTGATGAAGAAATCGCCGGTGAAGTCGTTGGTGCCCGAGCGGGTCACCGAGGTGATGACCGCCGACGACGCCTGTTCGTACTCGGCCTTGAAGTTCTGGGTCAGGACCCGGAATTCCTGCACGGCCGCCTGCGGGAACGGGTTGCCGCGGCTGTCGTCCTGACCGGCGATGCCGCCGTCGTTGATCAGCGACTTCTGGTTCTGGCCGTCGATGAAGACGTTCACCGCCAGCGAGGGCTGGCCGCCGGCCGAGATGGTGCGCTCGGTGTCGCCCTCGGTGACGCGGACGCCGGGCGCGAGCGCGGCGAAGTTCAGGAAGTTGCGGTTGATCTGCGGCAGGTCGTTGATCTGCTGCTGGCTGACGTTGGTCGCCACTTCCGAGGTGCGGACCTCGAAGATGCGGCGGCCGCTGACCACGACCTCGCCCAGATCGGTGGCTCCGTCGGTCGCGGAACCGGTTACAGTCGGGGCCACATCAAGGTCGAGCGTAGCCACCTGGCCCAGCACGATGGTCACGGTGTCCTCGGCCGTCTGGCCGTCGGCGCTGGTGACGACGATGCGGTAGGTGCCCGGACGCAGGCCCGCCATCACATAGCCGCCGTCCGCGCCGATGCGGCTGCGGGTCACATAGCCGGTCGAGACCTCGGTCGCGACGACGGAGCCGCCCGCCTCGACGGCGGCGCCTTCATAGACGGTGCCGCGCAGGGTCGAGGTCGACACCTGTGCGCTGGCCGCGCCCGCAGTTCCCAAAGCCATGGCGACGGCGAGGGCGGACGCCGCCCCCAGGTACGCCCTGTTCCTGATGCTCATCACAGTTTCTCCCCTTCAAGAGACGGTGTCTGGACAATGTTCTGGTCCGCGCCGGCGACGCCGAAGCCGGTCGGGATAGGTTGACTGGAGGCCCTCACCACCAGTTCCGGGCGCACCACCTCGCAGGCGGTGTCCGCGGTCGAGCCGATGAGTCCGACGAGGCGCTCCAGCGCCTTGCGGCCGGTCTCGGCAATCTGAATCTTCAGGGTCGTCAGCGCCGGACGGACGAGGCCCGCCAGCGGGATGTCGTCGAAGCCCACCATGGCGATGTCTTCCGGCACCCGAAGCCCCGCATCCTGGAAGGCCAGGAGGGCGCCGACGGCCATGTTGTCGTTGGCGGCGAAGACGGCGTCGGGGCGGTCCTTGCGGGCAGCCAGTTCCGCAGCCGCGGCCTCGCCGGAGTCGCGGGTGAAGGCGCCGTCCACCACCATGGTCGGCAGGCCGGCGGCGGCCATGGCCTCCAGATAGCCCGCCAGACGGGCCTCGGCCTCGAGGTTGCCGGTCGGTCCGGCGATGTGGGCGATGCGTCGGCGGCCGAGCGCGATCAGATGCTCCACCGCCGCGACCGCGCCGCCGTGATTGTCGACCACGATCGAGGGACGGGCCGCATCGACGGCGCCGCCGTTCATCAGCAGCACCGGCATGCGCTCGGCCAAACCCGCCGCCAGGTTGGCGGAGCGGAGATGGGGCGAGAGCACGATCAGGCCATCGACCCGCCCGCGCATCGAACGGATGGCCGAGGCGGCCTCGTCCGCGTCGTCGTGCGAGGAGGAGACGATAAGGTGATAGCCCAGCGCCCGCGCCGCGACGTCCATGCCGCGGATCAGCTCCGAGAAGAACTCGCCGTACAGGTCCGGCAGGATCACGCCGACGGTGTTGGTCTTGCTCGTCGACAGGCTGCGGGCGCCGGAATGGGGCACGTATTGCAGGGCCTCGACCGCGTCCAGAACCCGCTGGCGGGTGGCGCCGGTCACCGGGCCGCTTCCGTTCAGGACGCGCGAAACCGACGCGACGGAAACGTCCGCGCGGTCGGCGACGTCGCGGATGGTCGCCGGCTTCACGCCGGACCGCCCGCGCCCGAGGGCTGCGTGTGTAATCGGAACAAAGGTGAGTCTCCCAGACGACCACCCGGTCCCGGCCCGCTTTGCGCGAGTCCGTCCGAAGTGTCGTGTAACCGATTACATGGCACAGGAATCGGCTGCCCCGCAAGGGCCGGATTTTCGCCACAAGCGTTTCAGGTCAGTTAGCCGCAGGGACAAGCGGCCTCTGCAGGCCGTCGTGCGCGGCTAGAACCGCGGGTCAGGACCGGTCGGGGAAGTGTCCAATTTACGCCGATTGATCGACTTCGCATCCATCAGCGGCGTCACCATCAAAAAAGCGGCCGAACCGAGCATCACGCCCATCCAGAGGTAATAGCCCGGCCCGAACGACCCGACTTCAAGGGGGCCCGCTTCAGACGGCACGCTGCGCCAGAACATGGCGCTGATGGTCAGACACACGTGCACTGCCGCGATGACGACCTTGGCCGGCGCCGAAACGCCGCGCAGGACGGACAGCAACGCCACCGCCGGCAGCGTCAGATTGGCCAACCATCCCAACTGAAGTGAAAAAATCGCGAACCACCCCCACAGCAGCACAGTACCGCCGACATAACCCGGAATAACCGGCAGCATCAGCGAAACGCACCAGAGCACGCCCCAGACGACCACCGCTCCGACCCGGACCAGGCGCACCTAGCGAATCCGCCGGTAGTAGGCCTCGATCAGGTCCAGACGATCCTTGAACGGAATGTCCTTCGCCACCGGCCCGTCGTTGGTGAACTCCAGCAGACGGTCGCCGTCGGCGCCGACCTCGGGCCAGGCCGGGCGGTCGCCGCCGTCGGGATTGCCGGTGCGGGCGAAGGCGGTCCAGTAGTCGGCCATCACGGTGGCCTGACGCTGGTCCATCTCCTCGGTCGGCCAGGGCGAGGTCGACAGATTGTCGAAGACATACTGGCGCTCGGAGGCATGGGTCGCGCCCGCGTGCGGCTCGGGCATGGCGGCCGAGACGACGTCGAAGCGATAGACCCAGGCCGGATGGCCGTTGGCGGCGTGCAGCCGGGCCAGATGACGCGCCGGCTCGCTGAACACCAGGTCGCTGAGGACGTGGGCGTTATAGCCCTCCTCCCCGCCGTAGGCCGCCAGGAAGGCCGTCCGCTCATCGGGCGTCATGGCGTCGTCGATGGCGCCGTAGGGGCTGATGTCGGTCGGCTTCATCCACCAGAACTCGGCGCTGTTCGAGCCGATGATGAAGGGCACCGGAGCCTCCCGGCCGGCGGCGAAGGCCGTCTCGACATCCTCGGAGATCAGTCCGTCGTCGCGCACCAGAAGGTCGCCGCCGTAGAAGCTGGGCGCCGGAGCGAGGAACTGCTCGGCCGGGATCGCGCGCAGGTCCGCCGCTGTGGCGTTGGCGAGCCCCTGCCCCGCGGCGAAGGCCACGCCCCGCTCCTGCATCGAGGGGTCGCCGTTGGGGCGGAGCTCCGTCAGGGGCGTGCCCTGGTCACGCCCGAGCCCGGACTGAACGACCGCCCGATGGAACAGTCCGCGCGCGCGCGGCGAGATCATCAGCCGGTTGACCAGGGCCCCGCCGGCGGACTCGCCGAAGATGGTGACATTGGTGGAGTCCCCGCCGAAGGACGCAGCATTGTCCCGCACCCACTGGAGGGCCGCGATCACATCCATCAGGCCATAGTTGGCCGCGTCCTCACCCGGCGCGCGCTCGGCGGCCAGGGCGGGATGATCGAAGAAGCCCAGCCGGCCCAGCCGGTAGTTGATCGTCACCAGCATGACGCCGCGACGGGCCAGATTGGCGCCGTCGTACAGGGGCGCGGTGCCCGATCCGTTGTTCAGCCCGCCGCCATGGATCCACACCATGACCGGCAGGGGAGCGCCCGAGGAGTCGGCCGGCACCCAGACGTTCAGGTTCAGGCAGTCCTCGCTTGTCGGCAGCGGGCCGACGCCGGGATCGCCGTTCGACGGCGGCTGGATGCAGATGGCGCCCGGCGCGCCGGCGTCGCGTTCGTCCTCCCAGACCGGCGCGGGGCCCGGCGGACGCCAGCGACCGGCGCCGGTCGGCGGGGCCGCATAGGGAATGGCCTGGAAGCTGTCGATCCCGTCGACCTGCCGCCCGACCAGCGTTCCCTGGGCCACCGTCACACGAGGCTGGAAGCCGGGATCAGGCGTTTGCGAGGACACGGACATCAGGGCGGCCGCCAACAGTGAAGCTATCATGGGCGGCACCCTAGCCTCCCGGCGGCGCCCGGCTCAAATGACGAAGTGTTTTGTCGCGTTGACGTCCGGAACCCGGTTCAGGTCAAAGCGTTACAGTAACGAGAGTGCGGGGTTCCGGTTTGCGGAAATTGGCGACATCAGGCGGGCTGGCCGTCGATCTGGCGAGCGCGTTCGACGCCTCGCCCAATCCCTATATGCTGCTGACGCCCGAGCTGCGTTACGCGGGGATGAATCGCGCCTATCTGGCCGTGACCGGCGCGACCCGCGAAGCGCTGATCGGACAGAACATCTTCGATGTCTTCAGCGCCGGACCGACCGAGGACGGGCGGGAAAACGCCCGCCAGCTGCGCGCGTCGTTCGAGCGGGTTCTGGCCGAAAACCGCCCGGATCACCTCGCGCTTATCCGCTACGCCATCCCGGTCACCCGGGAGGACGGCACGACGGAGCTGGAGGACCGGTTCTGGTCCGCGACCCACACCCCGATCCACGACGACACCGGCCGCATCGTCTATATCCTGCAGCACACGACCGACATCACCGAGCTGGAGCGGCTGCGTCGCCGGGTTGCGGAGGACGCCGATCGCGAAGCCCTGGACACGGTCCTGAGCGGCAACATCCTGAGCCGGGCCGAACATGTGCAGGAGGACAATCGCCGCCTGCAGTCCGAACACAACCGGCTGCTCGAAATGTTCATGCAGGCGCCGGGGTTCGTGGCTGTGCTGGTCGGCCCGGAGCATGTCTTCCAGACCCACAACGCCGCCTACGCCCAGCTGATCGGCCGTCGGGACATCACCGGCCTGCCCCTGCGCGACGCCCTGCCCGAGATCACCGACCAGGGCTTCGTCAGCATCCTGGACGCCGTCCGCGAAACGGGAGAGGCCTATGAGGGCCGCGCCGCGCCGGTGAAGCTGCAGCGGACGGCGGACGGGCCGTTGGAGACCGTCTACCTGGACTTCATCTACCAGCCGATCCGCGACGCCGCCGGCAAGGTCGCCGGCATCTTCGTCCAGGGCCACGACGTCACGGACAACGTCATCGCCGCCGAACGGCAGAAGCTGATGATCGACGAGCTGAACCACCGGGTGAAGAACACCCTAGCCACGGTGCAGTCGATCGCCATGCAGACGGCGCGGTCCCACACCGAGCCGAAAACCTTCGCCGAAAGCTTCCAGGCCCGGTTGATGGCGCTGTCGCACACCCACGACCTACTGACCCGCAGTCACTGGGAGGGCGCTGACCTGCGGGCCATCCTGGAACACGAGACCGAGGCCCACGGCCCCCATCGCATCAGCCTGAACGGTCAGCCGGTCGGACTGGGGCCCGCCACCGCCCTCTCGCTGGGAATGATCTTCCACGAACTGGCGACCAATGCGGCCAAGTACGGCGCGCTGTCGACGCCCGACGGGCGCGTGCTGGTCGACTGGTCCATCGCCGATCAGGCCCGACCGGTTCTCCACCTGAGCTGGCGCGAGCTGGACGGCCCTCCGGTGACCGAACCGGCGCGCCGCGGCTTCGGCAGCCGCCTGATCGAACGCAACGTCCGCCACGATCTGGCGGGCGAGGTGAAACTTGACTACGCAACCGCCGGGTTCTCGGCGGAGTTTATGGTCCCGCTGGACCGGGAGAAGACGAATGACTGATGCCCTGTCGGGTCGCCGGGTGCTGATCGTCGAGGATGAGTCGCTGGTCGCCATGCTGCTGGAGACCATCCTCGAAGACATGGGCTGCACCCCCGTGGGGCCGGCCTCAAGCATCGACGAAGGCTTGGCTCTCGTCGCCGGTGACGAGGCGCTGGACGCCGCCCTGCTGGACGTCAACGTCGCCGGCCGGCAGATCTTCCCCGTGGCCCAGGCCCTCAAGGATCGGGGCGTGCCCTTCGTCTTCTCAACCGGCTACGGCGAGGGCGGACTTCCCGACGACTGGCGCGGCCAGCGCACGATCCAGAAGCCCTTCACCGAAGCCGCCGTGCGCGACGCGCTGATGGCGGCGATGGGGGTTCAGAACGGCTAAGGCAGTAGGCAGTAGGCAGTGGGGTCGCAAACGGCCCGGCGGGAGCAAGCCACTCTTGCCTGATGCCCACTGCCTTATTTCAGATCTCTCAGAACCGCCCGCGCCGCATTGTGTCCCGGCGCCCCGGTTACGCCGCCGCCCGGGTGGGCGCCGGAGCCGCACAGATAAAGCCCCGGGACCGGCATGCGGTAGTCGGCATGGCCCAGCACCGGGCGGGCGCTGAACAGCTGGTCCAGCGTCAGGCGGCCGTGGAAGATATCACCGCCGACCAGGCCGAAGCGCCGCTCCAGGTCGCGCGGCCCGAGCGCCAGCCGTCCCACCACCGAGGCCTTGAAGCCCGGCGCGTGCCGGTCGACCGTCTCGATCATCAGATCAGCCACCGTATCCCGGTGTTCATCGGCCAGATCCGGCGAAACATGCTGACAGAACAGACTGGCGACGTGCTGCCCGGGCGGGGCCAGGCTGTCATCCAGCGTCGAGGGGATCAGCATCTCCACGATCGGCTCGCGCGACCAGCCGTCCAGCCGCGCGCTGGCGTGGGCGCGGTCCATGTAGGCGAGGCTGGGGGCGATGATGATGCCCGCCGTCAGATGATCGCCCTGCCCCGGGAGGCTGGTGAAGTTCGGCAGCTCTGACAGGGCTACGTTCATGCGGAAGGTGCCTGAACCCGACTGATAGTTCCCGATCCGGGCGCGGAAGTCGGCGGGGACCACGGCGTCGTCCACCAGCCGCTCGAACAACAGGCGCGGGTGCAGGTTGGACACCACCGCCCGCGCGCGGACGATGTCGCCGCCTTCCGTCACCGCGCCGACCGCCCGGCCCTTTTCGGTCAGGACCTCGGCCACCGACGTCTCCAGCCGGATGTCGACGCCCCGTTCGGCGCAGGCTTTCGCCATCGCCTGGGTGATCGCGCCCATGCCGCCGATGGCATGGCCCCAGACGCCCTTTCTGCCGTTCACCTCACCGAAGACGTGGTGCAGCAGCACATAGGCTGAACCCGGGGTGTAGGGGCTGCCGTAGGCGCCCACGATGCTGTCGAAGCCGAACAGGGCCTTGATCGGATCGCTCTCGAACCAGCCGTCCAGCCAGTCGCCCGCCGACCTGGCGAACAGGTCCAGCAAGTCACGACGCCCCTCCTCGCCCAGGGCCAGCCCCTGTCGCGCCAGCGCCGTGGCGCTGGCCAGCTCCGGGAGCTGCGCGAGCCAGCCGCCCCCGGTCAGGTTCGGCGGGGCCTTCAGGATCCAGTCGCGCAGGATCGCCGCCACGACCTCCAGCCGCCGCTCGTATTCCGGCAAGCGCCCGGCGTCCCGCGTCGAGAATTTCGCCACCTCGCCCTGCGTTCTCCCCTCCCCCGCCAGCAGATAGCGGCCGTCGTCGAGGGGCAGGAAGTTGGAGACCTTCCGCTCGACCACCCGCAGCCCGTGCCGGGGCAGGTCCATGTCGGTGATGACCCGGGGGTTCAGCAGGCTGACGGTGTAGCTGGCGGTCGAGTTGCGGTAGCCCGGATGGAACTCCTCCGTCACCGCCGCCCCGCCGACGACGTGGCGCCGTTCCAGCACCGTCACCTTCAGCCCGGCGCTCGCCAGATAGAAGGCGCAGACGAGGCCGTTGTGGCCTCCGCCGAGGATGACGACGTCGGTGCTTGTGGTGGTCATGCCCCGTTGTATCGCCAACGCCCGTCAAGGACAGGGATAAAGCCGCTTCACCCGCGACGCGTGCGTTGTAGCGGGGCGTCGCGGCTTCAGTTAACACTCGGAAGGCGTTGTACGGGGCCTTGGGGTGCATCACGACCACCAGCTGATCTATCCGCTGCTTTCCGGCGTCGTCGCGGTCTTCGGTTCATGGACCGCCCTGGACCTGTTCCGGCGTGCGCGAAGCCATGACGGCCGGTCGCGCGTGCAGTGGATCGGCCTGTCGGCGATCGCCATGGGCGTCAGCATTTGGTCGATGCATTTCGTGGCCATGCTCGGGTTCAACCCGGGCGTCCCGGTCTCCTATGATCCGGTCCGGACCCTGGCCTCGCTGGCGCTGGCGATGGCGGGCACGGCCCTCGCCTTCCTGTTCAGCGGGCGCGCCGGCGCGCGCCTGACCCGCCAGCTGGGCGGCGGCCTGTTGATGGGGCTCAGCATCGGCGGCATGCACTATCTGGGCATGTCGGCCATCCGGAGCACCGTTCGCCTGAGCTATGAGCCGGGCTGGGTCGCCGCCTCGGTGGCCGTCGCCTTCCTGGCGTCGTTCGCGGCCCTTGCGGCCGTCCGGCGCAACGCCCGGGTCCGCTGGCAGGCGGGCGCGGCCCTCGTTCTCGGCGTCGGGGTGGTGGCCATGCACTATACGGCCATGGCGGCGGTCCGGCTGGCCCCCGGCGGAGACGCGGCGGTCGCCCCCGGGGTCCCGCCCCTGTGGTTCGCCTTCGCCGTGGCGGGCCTGACCCTGCTGCTGCTCTTGCTCGCCCTCGGCGCCAGCCTGATGGACCAGCGTCAGGTGCTGTCCATGGCCCTGCGGGCGGGACGGATGGGCTATTGGGAGATGGACATCCCCCGCCATCGTCTGGCGTTGAGTGAACAGGGCCGCGGCCTTCTGGGTTTCGCACCGGACGAGACCTTCGACCAGTCGCTGGTCCCCGCCCTGCTCACCGCCGAAAGCAACGCCCGGCGCGAGGCCGCCCTGCACCGCTCGATCCACCACGGCGACGACTACGAGGTGGACTATGAGCTTCTGGATGGCCGCTGGCTGGAGGTGCGGGGCCTGATGACCCAGGACGGGGCCGGACGCCCGCTGCGTCTGGTGGGCACCATCCAGGACGTCACCGCCCACCGGATCGCCTTCCAGGCCCTGGCGCGCAGCGAGGCCCGCCAGCGCATCCTGATCAACGAGCTGAACCACCGGGTGAAGAACACCCTGGCGACCGTCCTGTCGATCGCCACCCTGACGGCGCGCCGCTCGAACGACGTTCAGGCCTTCGCCGCGGCCTTCCAGGCGCGCCTGCTGTCCCTGTCGGCGACCCACAACCTGCTGACCGCGCAAGGCTGGCAGCAGGCGGACCTGCGCGACGTCTTCAGGGCCGAGTTCGGCCACTACAATGATGATCAGGTGGTGCTGAGCGGGCCGGACGTCTGGCTGGGGCCGGAGAATGTGCTGACCCTCGGCCTGATCGCGCACGAGCTGGCGACCAACGCCGCAAAATACGGCGCCCTCAGCCTGCCGGAAGGGCGGGTCGAGATCTGCTGGCGCGTCGAGGCCGACGCCCTGCATCTGCAGTGGCGCGAGCACGATGGGCCGCCGGTCCGCTCCCCCGAGCGCAGGGGCTTCGGTTCGCGCCTGATCACCTCCAGCGCCAGCGCGTCGGACTTCCGCTACCCGGAAACCGGCTTCGAGGCGGATCTGACCCTGCGACTGTTCGAGCGGCGCGCTGAAGGTCTGGAGGACGAGGCCGGCTAGACCACGGCCGCCAGTCCCGGATCAGCCCGCAGCCGTTCGAGATCGCGCCCCGGCGGATGGCCGTACAGGCGGGCGTACTCCCGGCTGAACTGGGACGGACTATCGTAGCCGACCGCAAACCCGACGCCCGCCACGTCGCGGCCCTGCGCCAGCAGGCGATGCCGGGCTTCCTGCAGGCGGATCTGCTTCTGGTACTGCAGCGGGCTCATGGCGGTGACGGCCTTGAAGTGACGGTGCAACGAGGTCTCGCTCATCCCGGCCACCTCGGCCAGCCGATCGATCCGCATGGGCTCGGCATAGTGCTGTCGCAGCCAGCGGATAGCGCGCTTCACCTGCGCGGACCGGCCGTTCACGGCCGCCAGCTGGCGCAGCATCCCGGCCCGCTCGCCGCGCAGAAGACGCCAGGCCAGTTCGCGATGGATCATGGGCGCCATGACCCTCGCCTCCTCCGGCCGGTCGAGCAGCCGGACCAGACGGATGACGACGTCGATCAGGTCCTCGTCCATGTCGCTGACCGCCAGCCCGCGCACCGGCGCGGCCTCCGGGATCGCGCCTTCGCTTTCCAGCAGCAGTTCGGCGATGATGGCCGGGTCCAGCGGCAGGCCTATGGCGAGATAGGGCGCGGCGATCACCCGCCCGCTGACCGGAAGATCGTCCGTGACCACCAGATACTGACCCGCCCGATAGGGATAGCTCTCGGCCCCCAGGGTCGTGGTCTTGGCCCCTTCGAGGATCAGGCAGACCATGGCCTCATAGACCACCTGCTGGGCCTCTGTGACCCGGGTGCTGGCGATCAGCTGGACCCCGGCGCCGTTCAGGGGCCCCACCCCCTCGGGCGACTCTTCCCCCATGTGGGCGCGGACGAGACTGGCGAGTTCAGGCAAGCGGGTCATGGCCACATTCAATCCACGCCTGCCTCGATAGACAAGCGCCCCACGCGTTGTCTGGCAGGATTGTGCAAGAGACTGGCGCGATCCGCCTACGGCTCCGGCAGGGAGACGGCGCATACCGGGGCTCCCAACCAAGGAGACTTCCCATGACCTCCACTGCTTCCCACAACGAGGGCCGCGTCTGGTTCGTGACCGGCGGCTCGCGCGGCCTCGGCGCCGCGATTGTTCGCACCCTGCTGGACGCCGGCGAGCGTGTCGTGGCCACCGCCCGCCGGCGGGAGGCCCTGACCACCGCCTTCGGCCCGGACAACGACGCCCTGCTTTCCCTGTCCATGGACGTCACCGACGCGGCCGCCGTCCGCGCCGCGGTGGAGGCCGCCACGGCCCGCTTCGGCCGGATCGACGTGCTGGTGAACAACGCCGGCTACGGCGACCTGTCCCTGTTCGAGGAATCGACCGCCGAGGATGTGCGCGCCCAGTACGACACCAATGTCTTCGGCCTGATGCACGTCACCCGCGCCGTCCTACCGGGCATGCGGGCCCGTCGAGCGGGCCGGATCTTCAATGTCTCGTCGGTCGGCGGCATCGTCGGCGGCGCCAGCGGGACCCTGTACTGCGCCTCCAAATTCGCGGTCGAGGGCTTCACCGAGTCGCTGGCGCAGGAGGTGGCCCCCTTCGGCATCCACGCCACCATCGTCGAGCCCGGCTTCTTCCGCACCGATTTCCTGGAAGCGACCTCGGTCAAGCACGGCTCGAACCCGATCGCCGACTACGCGGCGACGGCCGCCGCGCTGAAGGGGTTCTACGACAGCCGCAGCCGGAACCAGGCGGGCGACCCGGTGAGGCTGGCACAGGCGCTGATCGTTCTGGCCGACGCCGAACAGCCGCCGGTGCGCTGGTGCGCAGGCACGGACGCCCTGGCCATGGTGCAGTCGAAAATCGACAGCCTGCAGGCGGAACTGAACGCCTGGCGCGACCTGTCGGCCGGCACCAACGGCGACTTCGAGTTCCGCGAGGAGACGGGGTCCAGCGCCTGGGGCTGACGACCGGACCCGGCTGTCGCTTCAGAGGGCGTTCAGCGGCGTCTTCAGGAAGCGGCGGCCGGACGGCTCCGCCGGCGGCAGGGCGCCCGCCCGGATGTTGATCTGCAGGGACGGCAGGATCAGCTGGGGCGCGGCCAGGGTCGCGTCCCGGGCCTCGCGCATGGCCACGAACTCCGCCTCGGACCGCCCGCCGCCGACGTGGATATTGCCGGCCTTCTGGGCTGCGACCGTGGTTTCCCAGGCGAAGGCGTCCCGCCCCTTGGGCAGGTAGTCGTGACCCACGAACATGCGGGTGTCATCCGGCAGGGCCAGCAGGCGTTGCACCGACCGGTACAGGGTCCGCGCATCCCCGCCGGGGAAGTCGCATCGCGCCGTGCCGAAATCCGGCATGAACAGGGTATCGCCCACGAAGACGGCGTCCCCGATCCGGTAGCTGACGCAGGCCGGGGTATGGCCTGGGGTATGCAGGACCTCGACCTCCAGCCCGCCCAGACGGAAGCGGTCGCCGTCGGCCCATGTCCGGTCAAAGGCCGAGGCGTCCGGTCGGACATCCGCCGCCTCGAACAGGTCGCCGAAGGTCTTCTGCACCCGGGTGATCTGCGCCCCGATACTGACCGGCGCGCCCGTGCGTTCACGGATCTCGTGGGCGCCGGTCAGGTGATCGGCGTGGGCATGGGTTTCCAGCACATGCTCCAGTCGCAGACCGCCGGTGGCGACGATCTCCAGCAATCGTTCGACCGAACCGGTCGAGGTCCGGGCCGCCGCCGGATCGAAGTCCAGCACGGGATCGATGATCGCCGCCGCGCCCGTGGCCGGGTCCGAGACGACATAGCTGATGGTGTGGGTCGCCGGGTCGAAAACGCCGACGACATCGGGATGGGACATCTGGCTCATGAGGGCCTCCTTTGACGATCAACATATTAGTAGTTGCTAAATTAGCAATAGCGAATATATTGGCGACATGATCGATATCCAGACCCTCGGACTTGACCGGTTCCAGGCCAGCGCCAGCCAGGCGTCGGACCTGCTGAAGGCCCTGTCCAACGAACACCGCCTGATGATCCTCTGCCAGCTCGGCGAGGGGGAGCTTCAGGTGTCCGAACTGCTGGAGCGGGTCGGCCTGTCCCAGTCCGCCCTGTCCCAGCATCTGGCGCGCCTGCGCGACGACGGGCTGGTATCCGCCCGTCGCGAGGGCGTGGCCGTCTTCTACCGCATCGCCGACCCCGCGGCCCTGAAGGTCATCGCCGTCCTGGCCGAGATCTTCTGTCCGCCCCTGCCCTGAAAGGACCGCCCATGACCGCCCCCCTCACCCCCCTGTCCCCCCGCGACGTCGCCGACCGCCTGAAGAGCGGCGCGATCCGCCTGGTCGACATCCGCGAGACCGACGAGTTCGCCCGCGAGCACATCAAGGGCGCCGCCCCCGCCCCGCTCTCGGCTTTCGAGGCCGCCGACCTGTCGATCCACGCGCAACAGGACGTCGTCTTCATGTGCCGGACCGGTAACCGGACCGGCGTGAACTGCGACCGGCTGGCCGCCCGCGTGGACGGCCCCGCCTATGTGCTGGACGGCGGTCTGGAGGCCTGGAAGAAGGCCGGTCTGCCCACCCGGCTCGACACCCGCAAGCCGATCGAACTGATGCGGCAGGTCCAGATGGCCGCCGGCGGCCTGATCCTGACCGGCGCGGCCCTGGGCCTGCTGGTTCATCCGGCCTTCTGGGGCCTGAGCGCCTTCGTGGGCGCCGGACTGTTCTTCGCCGGCCTGACCGGCTTCTGCGGCATGGCTCGGGTTCTGGCGCTCGCGCCCTGGAACCGCGCGGCGAAGGCGGCCTGACCATGGACGCGCCGACCCTGCTGCTGGCCGCGATGAGCGGCGGACTGGTCGCCCTGCTGCTGACGGTGTTCGGCGGCGGCGGGTCGGTGCTGGCCGTGCCCCTGCTGCTCTATGTCGTGGGCGTCGCCGACCCCCACGTCGCCATCGGCGTCTCGGCGGCCGGCGTCTCGCTCAACGCCCTGACCGCCCTGGTCGGCCAGGCCCGCGCCGGGCGGGTCCGCTGGCCCTGCGCCCTCACCTTCGCCGCGTTCGGGGCCACAGGCGCCTGGCTGGGCTCAAGCCTCGCCAAGCGGATCGACGGCCACCAGTTGTTGCTTTTCTTCGCCCTCGCCATGGCCGTGGTCGCCCTGGCCATGTTCCGGCGGCCGAAGTCGGAGGGCGAGGCCACGGTGCGGCTGAACCCGGCCATGGCGCCGCGGGTGGCCCTGTCCGGCGCGGGCGTGGGCGCGGCCGCGGGCTTCTTCGGCATCGGCGGCGGCTTCCTGATCGTTCCGGGCCTGATGGGCGCCACCGGAATGACCCTGGCCCTCGCCCAGGCGTCGTCGCTGGTCAGCGTCGCGGCCTTCGGCGCCTCGACGGCCGTGAACTACAGCCTGTCCGGCCTGATCTCCTGGCCGCTGGTGGCGGCGATGACCGTCGGTGGCGTCGCCGGAACCCTGGCCGGCCTTCCGATCTCGCACCGCCTGGGCGCCAACGCCGCCCTCGGCCGCCGCCTGTTCGCCGGCCTGATCCTGGTCACCGCCGTCTACGTCGCGATCCGGGCGCTGGCGGGCGGCTGATCAGCCCTCACCCCCGCCCGCGATAGGTCGGCACGCCCTGGTCCGGCAGCCACAGCCCTTCCGGGGCCGGGCCGGTCTGCCAGAAGACGTCGATGGGGATGCCGCCGCGCGGGTACCAGTAGCCGCCGATGCGGAGCCATTTCGGCTGCAGCAGGTCGGCCAGCCGCTTGCCGATGGCCACAGTGCAGTCCTCGTGGAAGGCGCCGTGGTTGCGGAAGCTGGTCAGGTAGAGCTTCAGGCTCTTCGACTCGACCAGCCAGTCGCCCGGCGCATAGTCGATGACGATGTGGGCGAAGTCCGGCTGGCCGGTGACAGGGCACAGGCTGGTGAACTCCGGCGCCGTGAAGCGCGCGAGGTAGAGGGTGTCCGCATGCGGGTTCGGCACCCGCTCCAGCACGGCGGTTTCCGGGCTGTCCGGAGCGGCGATCTGCTGGCCCAGCTGGTGCAGGCCCGAGGTGTCGGTGGTCATGGGTTTCGGCTTGCCTGTCCCCGGAGGGCCGGGGCATGAGGGAGGAAATGATTTGTCGGGGGACATAGAGGCATGCGCGGACGTTTTCAAAGGGCCGGGCTGACCCTCGCTGCAGGGCTGCTCGCCCTGACGGCGGCCGACGCAACGCAGGCGCAGGCGGGTCAGTCCGTCCCGTCGCCCCCGTCCGGTTCGCCTGCGCCGCAGGGAAGCGTGGAGTACACTCACCCGCCCGTCGTCACCGACCTCGCCTGGGTCCACCGGGCGGCGCCCGACTTCCCCAGTAGGGCCATGGCCAACGGGATCACCTCGGGCAGGGTCAACCTGCGCTGCACCGCCGGAGAAAACGGCGCCCTGACCGACTGCGAGATCATGGAGGAAACCCCCGCGGAGCAAGGTTTCGGCCGGGCCGCCCTGGACGCGGCGCGGCGCTCTCGCGTCAGGCCTCGCACCGAGAACGGCGTCGCCGTGCCTTCCGAGGCCCGATTCACCATCGTCTTCCTCTCCCCGGTAGAGCCGATCGAAACCGGACCGGCCGCGCCCGCCGACCCGGGGGCGCCCGTCGTCATCAAGGAGATCGTCCCCATCCCCGCCCCGTCGGGCGACTGACCGCCTTTCCCATTTGCCTTCCCCTGCGTCCCCCCGCTATCCGTAGCGAAAGACAACCCGGGGAAACGCCATGGCCATTCCGGCTTCGCTTCAAAAAGGTCTCAAGCTGCCCGTGATCGCGGCGCCCATGTTCCTGGTCTCCGGACCGGATCTGGTGGTCGAAACCTGCAACGCGGGGGCCATCGGCACCTTCCCCTCGCTCAACCAGCGCACCACCGAGGGCTATCGGGAGTGGCTGCACGAGATCAAGGGCCGGCTGAACCCCGACGCCGCCGCCTTCGGCGTGAACCACATCGTGCACCCGACCAACCCGCGCCTGATGGCCGACATGATGGTCTCGGTCGAGGAGAAGGTGCCGCTGATCATCACCTCGCTGGGCGCCGTGCGGGACGTGGTCGATGCGGTGCACGGCTACGGCGGTCTGGTTTTCCACGACATCGCCAACGTCCGCCACGCCCGCAAGGCGGCGGAAGCGGGCGTCGACGGCCTGATCCTGGTCGCCAACGGGGCCGGCGGCCACGCGGGCATCGTCAATCCGTTCGCCCTGGTGGAAGAGGTGCGCGGCTTCTTCGACGGGACCATCATCCTGTCGGGGTGCCTGTCGACCGGGTCAGACGTCGCCGCCGCCCTGATGATGGGCGCCGACTTCGCCTACATGGGCACGCGCTTCATCAACACGACCGAAAGCTCGGCCCAGCAGCACTACAAGGACATGATCATCGACTCCGGCTCGGCGGACATCGTCCACACCCCGGCGGTGTCGGGCATCCCGGCCAACTTCATGATCAAGTCGCTGCTCGAGAACGGCATCGATCCCAAGACCCTGCCCGAGCACAAGCTGGACATGGCCGATGAGGCCAAGGCCTGGAAGACCGTCTGGTCCGCCGGTCAGGGCGCGGGGGCCATCCACGACATCCTGCCGGCCGGTCAACTGGTCGGGCGCCTGCGACAGGAATTCGCTCAGGCCACGGAACGGTTCGCCAAACAGACCGCATTCGTCTAGGGAACCTCCGACGCGATTGCGCGTCTGGAGGCACCATGATCCGCACACTGACGTCCGCCCTCGCGGCCTCGCTCCTGCTCGTCGGCGCCGCGCAGGCGCAGGACGCCGCCCCGGCCTACGGAAACTGGTCCTTCTCGTTCGGCGGAGCGACCGACAACCGTTCCAAGGACGCCTCCAAGACCCAGGGAGACGCCTACGTCTGGGGCGAGGCCGAGTGGGAGAGTGAGAGCGGCCTCTTCTACGTCACGCCCGCCTTCGAGACGATCAAGGCCTCGACCGGATCAGACCTCGAGGTCGCCCTCGCCGTGGGCATGCGGCCGCAGCTGGCCGGTTTCGACCTCGACCTGAAGGCCGAGCACAAATGGCACGTCGACGCCAATCCGGGCGCGGACGATGACGCGTGGGAGTTCACCGCCGACGTCAAACGCTCGATCGGTCCGGCCAGCGCGCGCCTGCGCCTGCAGCATTCGCCCGACAGCACCGGCTCGACCGAGGCCTGGACCTGGGTCGCCGTCCGCGGCGGCTGGGACTTCTCGGACAGGCTGACCGCCACCGCCGAAATCGGCCGGCGCGAGCAGGACAACAGCATCGACTACACCGGCTGGAACGCGGGCTTCAGCTACGCCCTGACCCGCAATATCGAGGCGGAGGTCCGGTACTATGACACCGACGCCGACCCGAATAATCCGCAGTACGCCGACGCCGTTGTCGCCGGAATAAGCTTCACCTTCTAGAAATCCGGATTTCCGCCCCCATATAGGGGTATGACTTCCCTGAGACCGACCACCCTGGAACGCGCCTACCAGCTGGCGCGCGAGGGTCGCTGTCGCACCGTGAGCGACATCAAGCAGGCCCTGTCGTCGGAAGGCTATGACCGCATCCAGGACGCCCTGTACGGCCCACGGCTGAGCGCGGACCTGCGCAAGCTGTGTCGCGAGAACTACGTCCCGCCGAGCGGCGCCGAAGCGGTCGAGTAACGGCGCGCCTTGCTTTCGCCCCGGCGAACGCTCAAAAGGCGTCTGTCGATCTCTCTTTGCGAAACGCCCCCTCTGCTTTCGCCCGAGGTCCTGCCGCTCCCATTCAGACCCGACAGGCTTCAGGCGCTCCTGCCTGGGGCCAATGCCAGAAGGAGGTCTCAAATGGCTACCGGCACCGTTAAGTGGTTCAACTCGACCAAGGGCTACGGCTTCATCCAGCCGGACGACGGCGGCAAGGACGTCTTCGTCCACATCTCGGCCGTGGAAGCGGCCGGCCTGCGCGGCCTGGATGAAAACCAGAAGGTTTCCTACGAACTCGAGCGCGACCGTCGCTCGGGCAAGGAATCGGCTGGTCAACTGAAGACCGAAGGCTGAGGTCACGCGTCGGTTCTGATCGACGCCTGATTTTGAACGGCGGCGGGGCCTCGGGCTCCGCCGCCGTTTTTCGTTTACGGGGCTGCACGAAGCCCCCCCGGCCGTCAGGCGACCGTCTCTCGCGGCAGATATTCCACACGGCAGCCCCTCGCGCTGATCCTGCCGCCAACACCGATGACCGGGTCCAGATCGAGCGTCATACCCTGCTCATGCCGCAGGACCGTCAGCCCCATGAGGATCGCCCCCTCATCGAAGGCATCAAGGTCGACCTCGAACACGTCCTGCAGGATGAAGGTCAGCAGGCAGTGCTTCTCGAGCACGAAGTAGCCCGCAGCATCCACCTCTGGGGTCATGCGGAAGGTGCGGATCGAAAGCCGGGACTCACCGCGATGGGTCAAAGTCAGGCTTTCGACCTCGGCGTCGTGGAAGTACGGAGCATCAATCCCGAACCAACGGCTGAAGGCCTCGGCGCCGTCGAGGAAAGAGAACTGTGTCTCTTCCCTCATCCCCCCAGCGCCTGATCGAGATCGGCGATCAGGTCGTCGATGTCCTCGACGCCCACCGACAGGCGGATCAGGTTGTCGGTCACACCGCCCGCCTCACGCACCTCTTTCGGCACACTGGCGTGGGTCATGATGGCCGGGTGGTTCACCAGACTTTCGACCCCGCCCAGCGACTCCGCCAGGGTGAAGACCTGAACCCGCTCCAGCACCTGTTTGGTGCGCGCCAGATCGCCGTCGATGATGGCGGTGACCATGCCGCCGTAGCGGCCGTTCATCTGGGTGGCGGCGAGGCTGTGCTGCGGGTGGCTGATCAGGCCCGGATAGATGACCCGGGAGATGCCCTTGCGCGTCTCAAGCCAGCGGGCGATCTCCAGCGCGTTCTCATTGTGCGCCTTCATGCGCAGGCCCAGCGTCTTGAGGCCCCGGTTGGCCAGGAAGGCGTCGAACGGCCCCATCACCCCGCCCACGGAGTTCTGGAGGAATTTGATCTCCTTCGCGAGGTCCGGGCTCCCGGTCACCAGCGCCCCGCCGATGATGTCGGAGTGGCCGTTCAGATATTTGGTGGCCGAGTGCATGACCACGTCCGCGCCCAGCTTCAGCGGCTGCTGGCTGAACGGGGTGGCGAAGGTGTTGTCGACCACCAGCAGCAGGCCGTGCGCCTTCGCGATCTTCGACAGACCGGCGATGTCGGCCAGCTTCATCAGCGGATTGGTGGGCGTCTCGGCCCAGATCATCTTCGTTTTCGGCGTGATGGCCGCCTCGACCGCGTTCAGGTCGCTGAAGTCGACATAGCTGAAGTCCAGCCCCATCGACCGGCGGCGCACCCGCTCGAACAGCCGCCAGGAGCCGCCGTACAGGTCGTCGCCGGTGACGATGTGCGAGCCCGCGTCCAGCAGCTCCAGCGCCGTCGAGGTCGCCGCCATGCCCGAGGCGAAGCCGAAGCCCTGCACCCCGCCTTCAAGGTCCGCCAGACAGGCCTCGAAGGCCTCGCGCGTCGGGTTCTTGCCGCGGGCGTACTCATAGCCCTTGTTCACGCCCGGGCTTTCCTGGGCGTAGGTCGAGGTGGCGTAGATGGGGGTCATCACCGCGCCCGTCGTCGGGTCGGGCCGCTGGCCGGCGTGGATGGCGCGGGTGGAGAAACCCTGGCTGTTCTTCAGCGAACTCATGAGACGTCCTGGTCGATGCGGCCGATGTTGCCGCCGTAGAAGGCCGCCGAACGCTCGAAGATGTCGAGCCATTGCGACGGCGTGAACACATGGCCCGCGCCATGCAGAATTTCCTCGCGGACATTGATCCCGCGGTCACGCAGGAATTCGATCCAGAGGGCGGTGTTGCGCGGCAGCACGTGAGTGTCGTTCTCCGCGCGAATGATCATGACGGGCGCGCGCCGCCGGGGCGGGCGGGGCCTGTAGACGTCGACGCCGCCCGCCAGACCGATGGCGGCGGCCGCCCGGCTGTTGCCCAGCGCGCCGTCCACCGCGACATAGGCGCCCAGCGAATAGCCGAACATGGCGGTGCGGCGGCGATCCACGCCTGCGGCGATATAGCGGTCGATCGCATCCTCGCCGACATCGCGCCACGCCTCCATCATCCGCTCGGGCCGGACGCCGTCGTCCGGGAAGGCATCGGTGAACAAGGGCGTCAGCACCTGATAGCCGTCTGCCGCGAACCGCAGCGCCAGTTCGTGCCAGGGCCCGCGGTTGGTGATCCGCCCGCCCGCCCCGTGCATCATCACGATCGCGGCCCGCCGCCCGTCGCCGGCCGGACGATACTGGATGGCGCGGATCGGCTTGCGATGACTTTCGAAGGTGACGCCCTCATAGGTCGGCGCAGGCGCCGCCGCCGGCTCCTGCGCGACTCCCGGCCGCGCGGCCAGCGTCAGCAATGCACCGCTGCCGACGATCAGGCCCCTGCGGTCCATCCGGCGACCGCTACCGGTTCAGGCTGAGGTGGTTGATCAGGTCGGTCCGCGTGATCAGGCCGACGAAGGTCTCCCCGTCCAGCACGATGGCGACCCGGTCCCGGTCGAACAGCGGAATCAGCGCGTCCAGCGGCTCGGAGACCTGCACAGTGTCCAGATCGCGGGTCATGGCCGACCTCACCGGCTTGGCGAAGCGCTCCTTGCGGGTGATCTCGTCGGTATTCATGACGTGGACCAGATCGCTCTCGTCCAGGATGCCGACCAGGCGGCCGTCATCGATGACGGGCAGTTGCGACACGTCCGACCCCTTCATGCGCTTGAAGGCGGTGTCGAGGGTGTCGTCCGGCCCGATCACCACCATGTCGCCCCGGGCGTATTTGCGGGTGATCAGATCGGACAGGTCGCCGTGCAGCTCGCGCTCGCCGAGCCCCTGATCGGCCAGCCAGGCGTCGTTGTAGACCTTGGACAGATACTTCGCCCCCGTGTCGCAGACGAAGGTCACGCAGGTCTTCGGTTCGGTCTGTTCCCGGCACCAGCGCAGGGCGGAGGCGATCAGGGTGCCCGACGAGGAGCCGGCGAGGATGCCTTCCTTCAGCAGCAGTTCGCGCACGGTCGCGACGGCCTCGGCGTCGGGGATCGAATAGGCCTTGTCGATCAGGCTCATGTCGGCGGTGTCCGGCACGAAATTCTGGCCGATCCCCTCGACCGTGTAGCTGCCCTCCGGCGACGGCACGCCCTCGTTGACGATCCCCGCCAGCGTCGAGCCGACCGGGTCCGCCAGAATGATCTGCGCCGTCGAGCCGACCGACTTCAGATAGCGCGCCGTGCCCGTGATGGTGCCGCCCGAGCCGATGCCGGCCACCAGCGCATCCACATTCCCGTCCAACTGCTCCCAGATCTCCGGTCCCGTGGTCTTCACATGGGCCTCGGAGTTGGCGTCATTGGCGAACTGGTTGACGTAGAAGCCGCCCGGAATCTGCTGCGCCAGCCGCTCGGCCATGTCGGTGTAATATTCGGGGTGCCCATGCGGCACGTCCGAACGCGTCAGGCGAACATCAGCGCCCATCGCCCTGAGATGCTGGATTTTTTCCTTCGACATCTTGTCCGGGATGACCAGAAGCACCTTATAGCCCTTGGCCTGACCGACCAGGGTCAGGGCCAGTCCGGTGTTTCCCGCTGTCGCCTCGACGATGGTCCCGCCGGGCTTCAGGAAGCCCTCGCGCTCCGCCGCCTCGATCATCGACACCGCGATGCGATCCTTGATCGACCCGCCCGGGTTCTGGCTCTCCAGCTTCAGGAACAGCCGGCAGGGCCCCGTGTCGATATTCTTCACCTCGACCATCGGCGTCCGGCCGATGAGCGTGAGGGCGGAACCGACGGGACCGGACAGGACCGGCTGCGCAGCGAGGGGCATCAGAGACTCCATTGAGGCCAGCGCCGGAAGCTAGGCGCGCGCCCCGGTCGGAACAACCCGACTGGCGAGAGAAAGGATTTATGGCTATATTTCTGGCCAGAATTGGAGATGGGCCGATGGCTGACTACGGCGTCGCGGAAGCCAGGAACAAGTTCACCCACCTGCTGGAGCGGGTCGAGGATGGTGAAACCGTCATCATCACCCGTCATGGCAAGCCCGTCGCCGAGTTGCGACCCGCCAGCGTTCCAAGTCCCCGTGACAAGGGACCGGAGTGGCAGGCCTGGTACGATGAGTTCGTCAAACGACGTCAGGCTCGCCCACCGCTTTCCGCGCCGGCGGCTGAACTGATCAGGGCCATGCGCGACGGCGATCCGGAGTGATTTTCTACATCGACGCCAGCGCTGTCCTTGCTGTCGTGGGAGACGAAGCCGCCAGTCTGGCTGTCGACCGCATCGTCCGCAGCCCGGAAGCCAGTATCGTCATCAGCGACTTCGCGATTGCCGAGAGTTCCGCCGTCCTGGCCCGTGACGGTCGGGTCGGCAGATGGGCTGGCGACGAGATGGAACGCCTCTATCGCGATCTTGATACATGGACGCTCGGCGTCGGCGAAAAGTCGGAGATCACCCCGACCGATATCGCCGACGCCACCGCCTTCATCCGCCTTCCCGGCGTCACGCTCCGCGCACCCGACGCCATCCACATCGCCGCGGCCCAACGCGTCGGCGCAACAATTCTCACGCTCGACAGGGGCATGGCGCGCGCCGCCGACCTGTTGGGCGTACCCTGTATCAATCCCGCCGGGGCCGACGCGCCCGGCGACCTGAAAGACTAGATGAAAAACACCCCCAAGAGGCCGCCCGCCGGCCTCCCCGACAAACAGACCCTCCTCGCCTTCCTGCGTGACGCGGGTTCGGCCGAGAAGACCGATATCGCCCGCCACTTCGGTCTGAAGGGCGGCGATCGCCGCGCCCTGCGCGAAATGATCCGCGAACTGGAAGCCGACGGCGAACTGGGCAAGCGGGGCAGGAAGGGCTTCAGCCCGTCCGGCGCCCTTCCCCCCGTCGGCGTGGCCGATGTGGTCGAACGCGACGTGGACGGCGAAATGTACGTGCGCCTGGTCGAGGCGTCCGAGGACGCCCCGCGCGCCCTGCTGATGCCCGACAACTCGGGCCGCACCGGCCCCGCCCCCGGCATGGGCGACCGCCTGCTGGTCAAGTTCAGCAAGGGCGCCGAAGGCTGGGAAGCCCGGCTGGTCAAGAAACTCGACAGCGAGCGAACCCGCGTCCTCGGCGTCATCCGCAAGTCGAACCGCGAGGTCCGGGTCGAGCCGGTCGACCGCCGCTCCAAGGATGTGCTGCTGGTCCCTCACGCCCAGTCCGAAGGGCTGAAGGACGGCGATCTGGTGCTGGCCGCCATCGAGAAGGGCGCCCAGCGCTATGGGCCCAAGCGCGGCAAGATCCTGGAGACCATCGGCCGCGAGGATGACGCCCGCGCCGCCTCCCTGATCGCGATCCACTCGCACGGCGTGCCCACCGGCTTCTCCGAGGCGGTGGAGCAGGAGGCCGGGGACCAGGAGCTGCCGTCACTGAAGGGCCGCGAGGACCTGCGCGACATCCCCCTGATCACCATCGACCCGGCCGACGCCCGCGACCACGACGACGCCGTCTACGCGCAGAAGGATGAGGATCCGAAGAACCCCGGCGGCTGGATCGTCTGGGTCGCCATCGCCGATGTCGCCGCCTACGTCCGCCCCGGCACGGCGCTGGACCGCGAGGCGCGGGAGAAGGGCAACTCCACCTACTTCCCCGACCGCGTCGAACCCATGCTGGCCGAACGGCTGTCGAACGGCCTGTGCAGCCTGAAGGAAGGCGAGAACCGCGCGACCATGGCTGTGCGCATGGTCTTCGACAAGGACGGCCGCAAGGTTGGACATAGGTTTGTGCGCGGCCTGATGCGGTCGCACGCCAAGCTCTCCTACGAGCAGGCGCAGGCGGCCATCGACGGCGCCCCGGACGAGACCACCGGCCCGATCATGGAGGCCATCCTCTATCCGCTGTGGAACGCCTACCGCACCATGCTGAAGGGCCGCCTGAAGCGCAGCCCGCTGCAGATCGAGAGCGCCGAGCGCCGCATCCGCATGACCGACGGCGAGATCACGTCCATCGAACCGCGCGTCTCCCTCGAAGCCCACCGGCTGATCGAGGAAATGATGATCCAGGCCAACGTCTGCGCCGCCGAGACGCTGGAACAGAAGAAGGTCCCGCTGCTGTACCGCGTCCACGATGCGCCCAGTCAGGAGAAGCTGTTCAACCTGGCCGACTTCCTGGGCACCATCGGCAAGCCCTGGACCAAGGGCGAACCGGCCACGACCAAACGCTTCAACAAGCTGCTGGACGAGACCCGCGAGGGCGAGCACGCCGAGGTGGTCAATGAGGTGGTCCTGCGCACCCAGATGCAGGCCATCTACAGCCCCGAGAACGTCGGCCACTTCGGCCTGAACCTGGACCGCTACGCCCACTTCACCTCGCCGATCCGCCGCTACTCGGACCTGATCGTCCACCGCGGCCTGATCCGCGCACTGGGCCTCGGCAAGGACGGGCTGACGGATCGCGAGATCGCCGAACTGCCGGCCATCGCCGAGCACGTCGTCATGACCGAGCGCCGCTCCATGGCCGCCGAGCGCGACGCCATGGACCGCTACATCGCCGCCTTCCTTGAGGATCGCGTCGGCGCGACCTTCACCGGCCGCATCACCGGCGTGACCCGCTTCGGCCTGTTCATCCGGCTGGACGAGACGGGCGCGGACGGCCTGGTGCCAGTCTCGACGCTGGGCAATGAGTATTTCACCCACGACGACCGCAGCCACGCCCTCGTCGGCGAACGCTCGGGCCTGCGCTGGACCCTCGGCCGGACGGTCGAGGTCAAGCTGCGCGAAGCCACCCCGGTCACCGGCGGCCTGCTGTTCGAAATGCTCAGCGAGCCCGGCCCGCGCGATCCCAACGCGCCCTCGGCCCGTCTGGGCATGCGGGCGCGGGGCGCCAAGGACGGCGGTTATCCGAAGCGCTCGGGTCTGGGCAACAAGCCCCGCAACGGCAAGAAGCCCTCCGGCGGGCTGAAGGGCGTGCGCAAGGGCAAGCGGCGGTGATCCAGCCTTTCGACGCCGCCCAGGACCTGAAGGACGCGCCGCGCACCGGCGCTCGCCAGCGCCCGAAGGACGCCGCCACCCTGATCCTGACCCGGAAAGGCGCGACCGGCCCCGAAGTGCTGATGGGCCGCCGGGCGCCGGGGCATGTCTTCATGGCCTCGAAATGGGTCTTCCCGGGCGGCAAGGTCGAGCGATCGGACGCCTTCGCCGCCTTCGCCACCGACCTGTCGCCCGCCGACGCCGGACGGCTGGCGCGCGAGGTGACCCGCAGCCGGGGCCGCGCCCTGGCCCTCGCCGCCGTCCGTGAGACCTATGAGGAGACCGGCCTGCTTCTGGCCGAGCCCGCCCCGGTCGCCTCGGTCGCCGGCGGCTGGCGCGAGTTCCGGGCCGTCGGCGCCCTGCCCGATCTGGCGGCCCTGTCCTATGTGGCGCGGGCCATCACCCCGCCGGGCCGCACGCGCCGCTTCGACGCCCGCTTCTTCATGGCCGACGCCTCGGCCCTGCTGCACCCCGAGCCGACCGCGGGCTCGGGCGAACTGGACGAGATCGCCTGGCTGCCGCTGGACGAGGCCCGCGCGCAGGACCTGCCCGCCATCACCCGCTTCGTGCTGGGCGAGATCGCCGAGCGTCTGACCCACCAGAACCGTCCCCTGCCCTTCGTTCGCATGGTGCGCGGGCGGCATGTGGTCGAGCATCAGGACTGACGGCATCTGATCCGGGAGCGGCGAAGGTTGCCTCGGAGCGCGGTCCGGGCTTCCTTGGGAACCGGAGGACTGTTCCATGCACCGTTTCGCCCTGGTCGCCGCCGCGCTCGCGGCCTGCCTCATCGCCCAGCCCGCCGCCGCGCAGACGCGATCCGGCCCGGACAGCATGACCTTGATCTGGAAATCCTGGGGCAACCGGCTGGTCGAGTGGACCGTGCCCCGCGGCGGCGAAGCCCGCTACATCAACCGCGAGGGCGAGACCGTCGCCTTCCCTGTCACGCCTGAGCAGTTTGACGCCTTCCGCGCCGTGTTCGCCCCCTACGAAGGCGTACCGTTCCGGTGCCAACGGGCCATATCCGACGGGGCCTACGGCAGCGTTATCTGGACAGGCGCGGGCGGGGCGGAGGAGTCCCTCAACTTCGACGCCGGCTGCGTGACCGGCGACGCGGACGACGTCTTCCGCCGGCTGGAACAGGCCGAAGCGATGCTCAAGGCCTGGCGCGACGCGCGCTGATGGCCGACACCCCCGTCACCCTGCGCCTGACCATCGCCGATCCGGTCCCCGGGGTCCGCTACAGCCTGCAGCTGGACGACGCCCCGCATGAGCCGGTCACGGCGACAGACGCGCCCCTGTCATTCGACGTCCCCCTCCGGCTGGCCGATGACGGGCGCTTTCTCGGTCCCTTCGTCCGCCGCGAGGGCAAGGAAAGGCGTTTCGTCTACATCCGCATCGGGACCTCGGCGGGCGACCACGCCTCGGAGTGGAGCCGCCGGGCCAAGATCGACATCCACGACATCCCGCCCGCCCTGCTGGACCGGGGCCGCGCGGGCGCCCTGCTGGAGGTCGTCCTGCCCGGTCGGGGCAAGGACGGCACGCCCGCCTGCGCGACGGTCCGCCCGATCAGGGGCTGGACAGCCCTCTAGTCCGCCAGCGGCCTGGTCAGATCGAACTCCACCCGGAAGAAGCGACCGCCCGGCCGACTGAGCTCATAGGCGAACATCCGCTCGGGATGGACCTCAATGGCCCAGATGTTGGTGGTCGAGACCTGCGCCCCGCCGGCGTTGAACTGGTCGATCGACTCCTGATCCACCGGGAACTGTTGGCGCGAGGCCGTGCCGGCCTCGGCGGTGTCGCCGCCGTACATGTGCCAGCCATGAATCTCGCCCTGTGGGTCGCGATGGTCATGCTTGAGCCGCAGGCCTTCGGCGGTGCGGGTGATGACCCAGCGGCGCGACCGGTCCTCGCCCACCGCGAAGGGAATGCCGACCTCGTCCGCAGAGCAGTCGCGCACATGCATGACCAGCTTCTGGCTCCGGAAAGAGTCGTCCGCGGCGTCGGTCGAGACCACCCGGCCCTCGAATCTCTGCCCGCACAGGGCGTTCAGGCGGGCCAGGAAGGCGTCCTGCGGGTGCGCCGGCTCCTGCGCGAGGGCGGGCGTGGTAGAGGCGGCGGCGAGCGCGAAGGCCGTGAGGATCAGGGTTTTCATGCCGCCACGGTGGCCCGCGGACGACTTCCGCTCAATGCGGCGTCACGCCCGTTGACTTCCGGCCGCGCCTGAGTATGTTCCGCGCCTCTCATTTCCGCGGCTTTCGCCGTCCGCAAAGGTAATTTCTCCGATGGCCAAGCCCGCCTCGATCAAAATCCGCCTGAACTCGACCGCCGACACCGGCTTCTTCTACGTCACCAAGAAGAACGCCCGCACCATGACCGAGAAGATGGTCGTGAAGAAGTACGACCCGGTCGTGAAGAAGCACGTCGAGTTCAAGGAAGGCAAAATCAAGTAAGCACTTGATCGCCTGACGATTTTCAAGACGCCCGGTCAGCGATGACCGGGCGTTTTTCGTTGCCCGGATCCTGGTGCCAGCCGCGCCTGCAGTCTTCCTGCACCCGCGCCATGGCGGCCTGTGTGTCGGCGGCCGGGCCGAGGCGGTAGGTGCGCTCCTGGCGCCGGCCGCGCTCATCCGCCGTCGCCAGCGTCACCGCGCTCGACGCGCCCAGCCGGTCAGCGAAGGCCCGGGCGTAGGCGTCGTCGCGTTTCCAGGCCCCGCCGACGAAGGCCTCCCAGGGCTCCACCGAGGCCGGCCCGCGGTCCCAGCGCACCGTCACCTCGCGCGGCTCATAGTCGTTCAGCCCGCCCAGCCGGGCGTTGGGTTGCCAGCCCACCAGAAGGGTCGCCTCCCCCTGCCGCCGGCACTCCACGCTGATGAAGCCGTCGCGCGTCAACAGGGACGCCCGGGCGCCGTGCTCGTACGACGGCCCGCTCCGGTTATGGAAATGGCGGACCTCCCAGGCCCCGAAGGTCTGGACATCGTCCGCCTCCTGCGCGGCGCCGCCGCCCAGGACGACCCCCGCCAGCGCGGCAAGGCCCGGCATCATGAATCCCGTCATCGGTCTGTCTCCCTCGTCCCGGCCAGTTGAAGGCAAGCCCCGGGTGCTGTCCATGGGGCGGGCCGCGCGGATCAGAACCCGTCACCCCTTCTGTGCTACAGATCGCTCATGACCGACCAGCCCGACGACGCGCCCGCCCCTGTTCCCGCCGACGAGACCCCGGCCCAGAAGGCCCTGCGCCTGAAGCAGGCGAAGATCGCCGCCAAGCCCCAACCCCCGCGCGGCGGCAAGTTTCAGCGCGAGCAGGCGGCCCGCATCGCGGCGGGCAAGTCCAAGCCGTGGATGACGCGTTAGGCGTCCTTGGGGTCGCGGGTCCGTGACGGCGGCAGATCGCGCCATGAGCGGCGCTTGGCCTGCACGTCGAGGAACTCGGACAGGGGCGCGTCAGCCCCCTTCCTCCAGCCCCCGACGCGTTCGACGTCGTGCTTCAGCGAGCTCTCGACCACGTCCAGCCCCGCCTCGTCCAGAGCCTCGACCCCGCCCAGCGCCTGGACGGCCTTGCGGCGGCTGTTGCGGTTCTCGGTCGCCTTGCGGGCCGGGATCGCCTTGCGGGACGCCTTGTCGCTCTCACCGTAGATGTTGCGGCAATCGTTGGCGTAGCTGAGCGCCTTCTTCTCCTGCGGGGATTTCGGCGTCTTGCGGGTCATGGGCGAAGGCTAGACCAGGCCCGATCCTTGTCAAAGCTGCGGAGGGCCAGTTCGCCGTCAGCGGTCGACTGGAACCCGGCCTTGCCGTCCCCGAGCATGCAGCCCCGCCAGCCGATGTCCTGAAGGTCCACGAATCCCCGATCCGCGATCTCGCGCCACTCGGCGTTCGAGAGCAGGGCGCGGGCGCCGGGGCGGAAATCGTCACGGTGGAAGGTCAGGTAGCGCCCCCCGGACCGGATGCCCACGGCCTCGTCATAGAAGCGCATCGGGACGGGCTCGCCGCTGTCCAGAGCCCGTTCGAGACGCTGGAAGAAGGCCAGCGCCGCGCCGGGCTTGAGGACGCCGCCACAGAACGGGAAGTCGTTGATCCGGGCCGGGGTGGATGCAGCGCTCAGGGATGGCGCGGCTTCGGGCGGAGCCGACTGTTCAGGTCCGCAGGCTACGAGCGTGAGCGCCAACAGGGCGGCGTCCGACGTCCGTGCGCCAACACGGCGGCGGGTCGGGAGCCCCCGCATCAGCAGGGCTCGAACACGCGAGCGGCGGCGGCGTAGCACCATGTCTCGCCGGGAAGCGAGGTTCGCTCTCCTTCTGCCCGACCATCCCACATGCTGAGCACCCTTCCTTCCGTCCGCGTGCCCGTGACCGTGATCCGGCGCGCATCGGGCGCGTAGCGCCACTCATAGACGTCCGCCGAGCCCGGATAGCGGTCCGGCATGATGTCGCTCACCTCCAGAACGGGGTGGCTCCAGAGAACCTTGAAGCCGTTCCTGGTCTGCGAGAGCAGCGCGACGGACTGGATGCGGATCCCGGTCCCCCATGAGGGACTGTAGAAGACCTCAAACGTCGGGGCGCCATCAATGACAGGCCCGGCCTGGGCGCTTTCGAACCGCCCAAACTCCTCGACTCGCTCGCAGAAGCCGGCGGGCGTCCCCTGATCCCGCGGATCACAGTTCGGACCGGCAGGAAGGGCCTGTGCGGGTTCCGGGGCGGTGACGGAGGGCTCGACATCCCGCTCGGAACAGCCCGTCGCCGCGATCATGACGAGGACAGCTACCAACGTCGGAGCCACGTCCGTTCCCCGCACCTCACGCCGCCCGTGCGATCACCTGGTTGCGGCCCCGGCTCTTGGCCTCATAGACCCCTTCGTCCGCCCGCTTGAGCAGGGCGTCGGGGGTGTCGTCAGCGCCGGTGGAGCAGGCGACGCCGACCGAAACGGTGATGGTCAGGCTTTCTGTCCCGCCCATGATCGGGAAGGGCTGGGACGCCACGTCGCGGCGGATGCGGTCGGCCACCTTGGCGGCATCCTCCAGCGAGGCGCCGGGCATGACGACCACGAACTCCTCGCCGCCCAGACGGCACGGCAGGTCGATGGCGCGCACGTTGGTGGCCAGACGGACGGCGAACTCGCGCAGGACCTCGTCGCCCGCGTCGTGGCCGAAGCCGTCGTTGACCGCCTTGAAGTGGTCGATGTCCAGGACAAGGGCGGCGACCGGATCGCCCCCCTGCCCGGCCCGGCCCATCAGGGCCTGAAGCTGGCCCGCCATGTAGCGGCGGTTGTGCAGGCCCGTCAGGGCGTCGGTGACGGCCATTTCAAGGCTGTAGTCGAGCTTCTGCTTGAGGAAGTCGGCGTAGCGCTTGCGCTTGATCTGGCTGCGGGCGCGGGCGTCCAGCTCTTCCGGGTCCACCGGCTTGGGCAGGATGTCGTTGACGCCCAGCTCCAGCGCCTTGATCAGGCGCGGGCGGTCGGCCGGATCGACCACCGCCAGGATCGGCACCCGCCGCGAGGCCTCGGTCGAGCGCGCCTGCGCCACGAAGCGCAGGCCGTCGAAGGCCGAAGCCGAGACGTTGACGATCATCAGGTCCACCGGACCGCGCGCGGCGATCAGGGCGGCGGCGGGATCGGGTTCGTGCACCGGACGGTGATCGTCGGACAGCTGGTCGATGATCTTGCCCGCCTGCAGGGCGCTGTCGTCCACGACCAGGACCCGGCCGCCCGAACCGCGCAGGCGTCCCGCGCCGTCGGTGTCCACGCCGAAGCGGCGACCGCTTTCCTCGCGCTCGCGCAGCTCGTCCATGACCGCCTTCAGCCGCACCAGCGATTTCACCCGGGCGAACAGGATGACGTCGTCGATCGGCTTGGTCAGGAAGTCGTCGGCGCCGGCCTCCAGACCCCGGATCTTGTCCTCGCGCCCATCCAGGGCCGTGACCAGAATGACGGGGATGTGGCGGGTGACCGGGTCGGCCTTCAGGCGCCGGCAGGTCTCGAACCCGTCCATCCCCGGCATCATGACGTCCAGCAGGATGATGTCGGGCCGCTCGGCCGAGGCGATGTCGATCGCCGTCTGACCGTCCATGGCCGTCATCACCTCATAGTACTCGAGGGTCAGCTTGGCTTCGAGCAGACGGACGTTCGGCTCGACGTCGTCCACGACAAGGATGCGCGCCGTCATCCCGCCCTACCCCAGATGCTTCCGGACGACCTCGAGGAAATGCATCACCGAGATCGGCTTGGAGATATAGGCCTCGCAGCCGCCCTGCCGGATCCGCTCCTCGTCGCCCTTCATGGCGAAGGCCGTGACGGCCACCACCGGGATATGGTTCAGCTCTTCGTCGTCCTTGAGCCACTTCGTGACTTCCAGTCCGGAGATTTCCGGCAGCTGGATGTCCATCAGGATCAGGTCCGGCCTGTGCTGGCGCGCCAGGGCGAGCGCCTGCAGCCCTTCGCGGGTCTGCAGGGTCTCGTACCCCTGGGAATCGAGCAGATCATGAAAAAGCTTCATGTTCAGCTCGTTATCCTCGACGATGAGGACCTTCTTCGACATCACCACCCGGCCTGTTCACCCCTCTCAAAACGCGTCCGCGCCGGGGGCTTGTGCTCTTCCCTGACACTCTCACCACGCTTCTCTTAAGTTGACGTGAAGCGGTGGTTTTTCGGGGGTTAACAGATGACCCGTCCCGGGATGGCGATAGCTTGCGGCCCGGCCGTCAGGCACACTCTCCCGGCATGAAGTCCATCTGCCGCGATTGCCTGGCCACCGACGAGCGCAAGCTAGAGCGTTGCGGCGCGTGCGGGTCGCGGCGGGTGGTCAGCCATGACGAGCTGGCGAACCTGACCCTCGCCCATCTGGACTGCGACGCCTTCTACGCCTCGGTGGAGAAGCGCGACCGGCCCGAGCTGAGGGATGTCCCGGTCATCGTCGGGGGCGGCAAGCGGGGCGTGGTCTCCACCTGCTGCTACATCGCGCGGATGTACGGGGTGCATTCGGCCATGCCGATGTTCAAGGCGTTGAAGGCCTGCCCCGAGGCGGTCGTGCTGAAGCCGGACTTCCGCAAATACGTCACCGAGAGCGAGCGCATCTTCGGCGCGGTGCGGGCGCTGACTCCGCTGGTGCAGACCCTGTCGCTGGACGAGGCGTGGATCGATCTGAAGGGCACCGAGCGGCTGAACGGCGGCCCGCCCGCCTTCCAGCTGATCCGGCTGCAGAAATGGATCGAGGAGGAGATCGGGCTGACCGTCTCCATTGGCCTGGCCCCCAACCGCTTCCTGGCCAAGATCGCGTCGGAGCTGGACAAGCCGCGCGGGTTCTCGGTGATCGGCGCCGAGTCCGTGGCCCTGCTGGCCCCGAAGTCGGTGCGTATCCTGCCGGGCGTGGGGCCGGTGTTCGGCAAGACGCTTCAGAGCGACGGCTATGCGACCGTGGGCGATCTGGCGCGGGCGGACCTGCGCGATCTGGTGAAGCGGTACGGCGAGACGGGGCTGCGCCTGCACGATCTGGCGCATGGTCGCGATGCGCGGGCGGTGAAGCCCGAGCATGACCGCAAGGGGATGAGCGCCGAGACGACGTTCAACGAGGACCTGACGTCGGTCGCGGACCTCGAAAACGAACTCTGGCCCCTGTGCGAGAAGCTGGCGTCCAAGGCGCGAGCGGACGGGGTGGCCAGCCGGGTGATCGTGCTGAAACTGCGCAAGACGGACTTCAAGATCGTGACCCGCCGGATCAGCCTGCCCGAACCGGTGCAGACGGCGCGGGCCTTGTTCGCCGCCGGGCGCGAGCTGCTGGCGCCCGAACTGGGCGTGCCCTACCGCCTGATCGGCATCGGCATGGGCGAGGTGGTGGATGCGGTGGAGGCGCCGGCGGCGCTGTTCGAGAGCCCCGAGGCGCGGACGCTGAAGACTGAAAAGGCGATTGATGCGCTGCGGCTGAAGTTCGGCAAGGCGGCCGTGGTGGCGGGGCGGGCGTTGAAGTGAGGGCGTGGGGCATCGGGTGTCGGGTATGACCGCTTCCGAACGTCACTTCGGCGCACAATTCCAGCCCCCATACCCCACGCCCGACACCCCACTCCCGATGCCCGACACTCTCGACCCTCGCCCCCGCTCCCGCTAAACCGCCCTCAAATCCTTTCGGAGAATCCCATGACCGTCGCCGCCCGTCTCGCCGAACTCGGCATCGAACTGCCTGAGCCGGCCAAGGCCGTCGCCAACTATGTGCCCTACGTCCAGACCGGGAACCTGCTGCACATTTCCGGCCAGCTGTCGAACGACGCCTCGGGCGGTCTGAAGGGCACCGTCGGCGCGGACGTGTCGCAGGACGACGCCGTGAAGGGCGCCCGCATGTGCGGCGTGAACCTGCTGGCCCAGATCTCGGCCGCGCTGGACGGCGATCTGGAGCGCGTGGTGCGCGTGGTGAAGCTGGGCGGGTTCGTTCAGGCCGCGGGCGACTTCGAAGCCATCCCCGCCGTGATCAACGGCTGCTCGGACCTGATGGTCGAGGTGTTCGGCGACAAGGGCCGCCACGCCCGCTCGGCCGTCGGCGTCTACAAGCTGCCGCTGGGCTTCGCGGTCGAGGTGGATGCGATCGTGGAAGTCCGCTGATCTTACAAGCGGCCCTCACACCCCGCTCATTCCGGCGAAAGCCGGGACCCAGTCCTGTCCAGCCTGACGCGGGCGCTACAGGACGGGCGATAGCGCACACCCGGCAAGGACGGATCGCCCAAAGCACTGGGTCCCGGCTTTCGCCGGGATGAGCGGAATGGGGTTTCAAATCCGGGTTCATGAGCGCGTCGCCGGGATCGGGCGTGACGCGTGGGACGCCTGCGCCGGGCCGACCGGCGACCCCTTCGTCAGCTATGACTTTCTCGACGCCTGCGAGGCCTCGGGCAGCGCCGTCCCGCAACAGGGCTGGGCGGGACGCCATCTGGCGCTGGAGGACGAGGACGGCCGGGTGATCGGCGCGATGCCCCTCTGGCTGAAGGCCCACAGCCAGGGCGAATACGTCTTCGACCACAGCTGGGCCGATGCTTATGAGCGGGCGGGCGGACGGTACTATCCCAAGCTGCTGGACGCGGTGCCGTTCACGCCGGCGACCGGGCCGCGCTTCCTGAGCCATCCGGACGCCGATGTGGCGACGGTGCGCGAGACCCTGATCCAGGGAGCGTTGACCCTGACCGAACGACTGGGCGCGTCGTCCCTGCACGTGAACTTCCCCGTCCGCGAGGAATGGGAGGCGATGGGCGAGGCCGGACTGCTGCGGCGGCAGGACATCCAGTACATCTGGCGCAACGACGGCTATGCGACCTTCGACGACTTCCTGTCGGCCCTCTCGTCCAGCCGCCGCAAGACGGTGCGGCGCGAGCGGCGCGACGCCAATGTCGGACTGGATATCCGGGTGCTGACCGAAACGGAGATAACGGAGGCGCACTGGGACGCCTTCTTCCGCTTCTACATGGACACCGGTTCGCGCAAATGGGGTCGCCCCTATCTGACGCGGGACTTCTTCAGCCGGATCGGCGCGACCATGGCCGACCGGATCGCGCTGGTGATGGCGTTCCGGGATGGGGAGCCGCTGGCGGGGGCGCTGAACTTCATCGGCCGCGACGCCCTGTATGGCCGCCAGTGGGGGGCGCTGGACGAGGTCCCCTTCCTGCATTTCGAATTGTGCTACTACCGGGCCATCGACTTCGCCATTGAACGCGGCCTGTCGCGGGTCGAGGCGGGGGCGCAGGGCGACCACAAGATCGCGCGGGGCTACCTGCCCTCGCCGGTCTATTCGGCGCACTTCATCGCCGATCCGGCCCTGCGCGGGCCGGTCGCGGACTATCTGGAGCGGGAGCGCCCGGCCGTCGAGGCCGAGATGCACGCCATGGCGGAGGAACTGTCGCCCTTCCGCAAGGACGCGGGTTAGCGCGCGGGCTCGGGCCCGATGAACCAGCCGGCGATCCAGCTGACGATGCCGGTGACGATGGCCGCGCCGATGCCGGCGCCGAGGCCCGCGACCGTGAAGCCGCCCAGCAACCAGGCGACCAGACCGATCACCGCCGCGTTCACCACCAGCAGGAACAGACCGAAGGTCACCACCGTCAGCGGGAAGGTGATCACCGTCAGGATCGGCCGCACGACAACGTTGGCGACGCCCAGCAGGACCGCGGCGAAGGCCAGGGAGCCGTTGTTGCTGAACGACACCCCCGGCACCAGCCGGGCGGCCAGCCACAGGGCCAGACAGGTGACGAGGAACTGGACGATCAGGCGGATCATGGCGAACTCCATCAGGGAACCTTGACCATAACACCTCACGGACGCGAGGGCTCCCCTCCCCGCGCGGAGATTGCTAGCCTGCCCCCTCACGGAGCCCGACATGACCCTTCACGCCGCCTACGACCCGGACAACATCTTCGCGAAGATCCTGCGGGGCGAAATCCCGTCGGTGAAGGTGTGGGAAGACGCGGACGTGCTGGTCTTCATGGACGTCTTCCCCCAATCGGAAGGCCACGCCCTGATCATCTCGAAGACCTCGACCGCGCGGAACCTGCTGGAGATCGAGCCGGAGGCGCTGGCGAAGGTGATCGCGGCGACCCGGCGCACCGCGAAAGCGATCGAAAAGGCGCTGCAGCCCGAGGGCTTCCAGATCGTCCAGTACAATGGCGAGGCGGGCGGCCAGACGGTCTTCCACCTGCATTTCCACGTCATCCCCCGGTGGGCCGACCGGCCAATGAAGGGTCATGGCCATGCGCCGATGGCGGATGCGGCGGTGTTGCGCGGACTGGCCGACAGGATCGCCGCCGCGCTGGACTAGAAGCCCGCTTGCGTCCGCCCCCGGGCGCCAGCATAAGAACGCCTCCTCAGGGCGGGCCGGCTTAGCACAGCGGTAGTGCAGCGGTTTTGTAAACCGAAGGTCGGGGGTTCGATCCCCTCAGCCGGCACCATTCCTTTCAGGCCCCACGGGCCTTTCGGGACTTTCCCGCCTTCCCGGCAATTGGGAACTAAGGGGAAACTTCGGGGGCCTCCGGTGCAGGGAGTCCCGGAGTAGTCCCGGAGCCCCGGACCGGCTTTGTTCTGCCCTCGATGGCGTTCCGGAGGTCGTCGGTCAGGACGTGGGCGTAGCGCTGGCTGCTGGTGATGCTGGCGTGGCCCAAGAGGGTCTGCACAGCCTTGATGTTCTGGGTGTCCCGGAGGATGGCCGTCGCGGCATGGTGGCGGGCGCCGTGGATGCGTCGGCCGCCAGCGATCCCCGCAAGGTCCGCCGCCTTGCTGAGCCGGTACTCCATCATCGCGTAGGTCATCGGGACCAGGCGCTCAGAGCCGTTCCTGTTCTTGCCCTGCTGGAGATACCAGACGGTGTCCAGCTTGGCCTTCCGCGCCCGGGCGGCGCGGGCCATGAGAGCGCGGCCGTGTTCCTGGGTCAGAGGCACTTCCAGCCGGACATCGCGCTTGCGCCCCTTCTGGAGCGTCAGGACGGGCCGTTCCGGATCGCCGCCGATCTGGTCCAGTTCGAACATCAGCTCGCCCAGCCGGAGCCCGTAGGCCAGCATGACCTCAAGGGCCAGGTCGACGTCCAGCTTCTCGGCATGGTCCAGCCATGCGCCCTGTTCCTGAGCGCTGTAGGTCCGGCTCAGGCCCCGCGGTTCCGACATGCGCAGCGACCGCCAGTCGATCTCCGGCAGCCCGTGGGCGCTTTCCTTGGAGGTCCAGTGGGTCCGGGCCCGGCGAAGGATCGGGCGCAGTGTCTCGATCACGTCCCGGTTCACGGTGGCGGCCGACGGATAGTAGACCTTGGCGTCCTTGGCGGCCCCGCGCTTGCAGCCGATGCCCTTGCGCTTCTGAATCGCCGCCGAGACCGTGGCCTGATTGATCCCGGCCAGGGTCTGGCCGTTGCCGATCAGCTTCAGCAGCGCGGTCAACCTGCGCTCGACGTCGGCCCGGTCGCCCCTATGGATCCCGACCTCGGCCCACCATCGCCCGGAGGCCTCGTCCAGCGTCATGGTCGCGACCGCGCCGAACTGGCCGGTCCCGGCCTCTAGGCGGCGTTGCCTCTCGACGGCTTCGGCTGCACGACGCGAAGTCTGGCCGGTCGAGCCGTAAAAGCGCTGCCCGCGAATCTGGAAGTCGAAGTGCCAGAGACGGCTGTTTTTCGGCCTGTAGACTGACACGGGGCTAGCTCCGTCTCCCGGTTGAGGTAGGCCCGCAGATCGGCCTCGGTGTAGCGCTGGCTGTTCTGTCCGGTCGGAACGGACTTGATGGCGCCGCCAGCAACGAGCGCCCGGAAGGTCTTGGCGTCAAGGCCCAGGACGGCCTGAGCCGCCGAAGCGGTGGCAAGGGCGCACTTCCCGAAGGCCTCGGCAAACCGCCCTTCCGTGACCGCGCCCAGATAGGGGAAACGGTCGTTGGCCGGCGCTCTCCCTTCACTCATGGTCTTTGTCCTGACGGCTTGCGGTCTGCGTGTTTGAGCATGGCCGCGAAGATGTTGTTACGCTGACGGGCGGACGGCTCGAGGATGTGCGAGACGATCAGGGCGTATTGGCGCACCCACCAGAAAAAGAGGCGCAGCTGGGTCACGACCGTCCCTCCTTCAGGCTGTCGAGGAAGGCGACGGTCCGGCGCTTCAGTCCGTTGGAGAGCCATGCCGCGCGGTCCACGTCGTCCGGCTCATCGGGGTAGGTTTCGAGTTCAGGCACTGCTTCCCGCAGCAGCCCGACCGCCTCATCCCTCTGCGCTTCCAGAGAGCGGATGCGGGCGGCGGCTTCGAGGCCGTCAGGGTTGCGGCGAACAAGCTTTCCGCCTCCGTGTCCGTTGTCCACCAGATCGGTCGCTTTTAGCCTCTCCACCAGATCATCAGCGGGTGCGTCGGTCACCACAGGTCCTCCGAGAAAAGTGTGTGCGGCGCGGGCGTCTTCCAGACCTTGACCTGACTGGCGGCAACTGCGACGTCGAAAGCGCGCTTCCGATCAGCGAACGATCCGTCCGACAGGATGAAGCCACTCTCGTCTGGCTTGAGGCCCTCGACCAGGGCGAACAGATTGTGGTGGCGCGCAGGCGCCGGCGCGGCGATCATCACCGGCACGGCGCGCGGGTCTTCGTGGCCTTCCAGGCGATACAGGTGCGCTACGCCGACCACGCGCAAGGGGGCGTCGGTAGGGGTGGTCATTGCGTGTTCGCCTTCATGTGCGCCGACAAGTTCGCTTGACCGGCGGGACTGATTAGGATTTGCCCGCGCGTGGTCTCGCCGTAATCAGCAAGTGTGAGCCAGACGATTTCCGCCTCTCCGACGATGGAGACGAACTCGGCCATTAGGTCCTTCGTCATGCGCGGCAGGTCTCGATAGACGTATCCATCGGCCATGTAGGTTTTGCCGCTGATCGGCTCTCCCTTCGGAAGCGGCCACGTATCGAGGGCGCGCTGTGCCGGAGACAGGTCGATGAGTTTGTTAGTCAGGTCGTCCATCATCACCCCTCCCCTTCCGCGACGATATGTTTCCGACTGTCCGACCCGGCGCGGAGGATGGCGATGCAGAGGGCGAGGGCGAACGAATGTGCCTCGCCTTCGATCTCTCCGTCTTCGGTTCGTGTCCATGCGGAAAACGGGCGGACGGTCGGATAGGCCGGGTCGATGCGGTTCTCCTGAAATCCCCACATGACCCCCGGCAGCACCCGCTCCGCCAGAGCAATGGCGGCGTCGAGAGACGTGGTGACCTTGGCGGAATTGACGTAAAGCCGAGTCTTGCCACCGTCCATCGAATACCACGATGAACCGAAGTCCATGTGCCAGATGTGACCCGTCGCCTTCAGGACAAGATCATCGAGCTGTCCAGACCCCGCCTCAGCCTCCTCAAGCCGTTCGATCAGTTCCTGGGTCACTGTTTGCCTCCTGTGCGGGCGGAAAAAGCGGATGAGGCTTTGGCCCACGAGAAGTCGGGACCGGCGTAAACGTCGAGGCCGAGTTCGCTGGCGGTGACGGAGGCGCGTGTGGTGATGGCGGAGTCAAAGGCCAAGACCCGGACCTCATCTGCCGAGAGGCGGACGCCAGCACCACGTTCGTGAGCGGCCATGATCGCAATGTGGGGGTCGCGCATCACCCTTCTCCTTCACGTTGGGCGGGGGAGATAAGGGCGAGGAGGTCGGACACAGCTTCGGAAACGGCTGCATCTCGCTCGCTAATCCGCCATTCGACATTGTATGAGCGCAACGGGTCTGTTTCCGAGCGTCGGGCTCGGGCTACGGCGATCATTACGATCTTCTTCACCGCCTCCCTCGTCACCCCTCCCCCTTGTAGGGGTTGGGTGGCGGCGTAATCGCAGCGGCACCCCATGACCTTCAGACGGTCACAGGTCTCGCACGCCTCCACCGCCCCTGATGCGGGGGTGCGGGTGTTCCAGGCGGTCGAGGCGCGCTCGTCTGCGGAGGGCTGGTCGGCGCGCCCGTGAAATGCGGCCCCAGATCGAGCGCCGCAGTCAGGGCACCCGGCTTGCCGGCCGTCCCGAACATAGATGGTGTGAGCCCGAACGCTGCCACAGAACGGGCAGGGCTTGAGCGCTACTCCTGCGGTGGGTTGGTCGGTCATTTCGGATGCCTCTTGAAGCCCGCCGGTAGCGGCCACGACGATGGCGGTCGCTGCTGACGAGCGCTGTCAGGAACCATGACGTTGAAGCCTTCAGCTGAGGCCAAGTTGTTGTTCATCCACGCCCGAAGGGGGCTAAGGTCGCAGGCGGCGCGGTAGGTGTGGGCGTACAGACCCGCTACACCCACCTCCCGTTTCAGCACACCCGCCTCTACTGCTTCGTTGAGCGCGGCGGTGGCGCGAGGCGACACATTCCACGGCGTCTGAAAGGTCAGGGTCGTCTTTGAGCCCATGCTGAAATGTGCCGCGCACATCATCTTGGCGTCGTCGCTCAGAGCGTTGAAAGCCTCCATCGCTCACGCCTCCCCAAGAGCGGCGTCGATGGCTACGATCGCGACGTTTGCCCGTGCGAGAACTTGATTACCCCCGAGTCGATAGACGATCTCGGCTCGCGCCGTTTCCAGCGCCGCCCGCATCCTCTCCGTATCGGAGGAGGCGGGGTGGGTGTAGAGGGGCACGATGGTCCTCCCCATCTGTTCGACGTATTCCCGTTCGCGCTTAGTCGGTGGCCACAGCTTCGGGTCGCCGGGGTATCTGGTGCCGTCATTCCACACTTGGAACCACGCCACCGCTTCCCCCTCTCCAACAGAGACAGGGGCGGAAAGGGCGAACCGCAGCCGAGCAATCGACGGGGCGACGTGGCCGTGCCATTCGGCAGCGCCTTCTTCGGTCAGCGCGTCGCCAGAGAGTTCGTCCAGTCGGGCAATCAGGAAGGCGGCTTCCTGCCGGACATCCCCACCCATTCCCCCGGTGTCGGGAGAGGGGGCGGCGGAACCCGTGGGGAGCCAGCCAACGAACCATTCATCAGGGAAGCCGCCGTGGCCGACCGGAGCGGATAGACTCCAGCCCGTGTCGAAGCCGTCATCAGCGATGCCGGGGTGATGTATCACGATCTCTTGCCCGTTCCACCGCGCGAGATCATCCCGCGCGGGCTTAACACGCGGATACAGGTCATGGTGGATCAGCGCCCGGATCAGGGTTCGGTCCCTCGGCGCGCTCTCCATCGAACGCCAGCCAGAGGCGGACACCTTCCGTTCAGTCTCTTTGGTCATTGGTCAGGTCCTTGGAAAAGGTCGCGCTGGGCAGGCTGGCCACGGCGCTCGGCATTCGAGGCCCAGGTTTCGAGGGTTGGTGCGAATGCGCGCTGGGCCGGGAACGGGGAGTTGGCGAAGGCCTCCGCGGCGTAGCGGTGAGCGCCGGCGGTGAACGCGGCGGTGTCGGCGGGGGACGAGGTCATGCCGCCGCCTCCCGGTCTGCCTTCATCCGATGGGTGATGGCCCACGACAGGGCATCCATCTTCCGACGGGCGGCTTGCGAGTGCAGATAGACGCTCCGCCCGGCGGCGTGGTCCGGGTTGGCGTTGGCGGGGTCGCTGGAAAGCTCCTGCAGCCATGCGGTCAGCTCCGCCGTAGTGTAGGCGTCCGACAGCCGTGCCGGGCTCCAGCCGTAGGTGCGGCGCGCGCCCATCAGCCACCCTCCCCGCGATACTCAGCGTAGAGACGGTCAGCCACGGCGAAGGGGTCGATCCCGCGCTCAGACCAGAACCTGGCCTCCGACATCGAATGCTGAAGCTCATGGCAGCGGCGGTTCAGCGGGGTGGCGTACCGATCGCTCGGCTTGACCTGCATCCCCGTCGGAAGCTTGCCGCGCTCGGGGCTGGCCATCCGGATATGCGCCGCGTCACTGGGCGCCGCGGCGCCGCATCCGCAGGCGCACGGCTGGCGGCGGAGAAACGCCAAATACCTGGTGTCCCGCTCCCGGCCGCGATCAGCCTTGCCGCCCGGCTTGCGGGCCGCTGCGATCTTCATCCGGCGCTCGCGGTTCTTCTTCCGGGTGATCTGGGCGGCGGCGCGGAGGATCGCCTTTTCCTGAGCCGTCGTCATGCGACCGCCCTCCCCTGCACCTGATCGTCGTTGGCGGGGGTCATCAGCGATCCCCCGGGAAGTCGTCGCCAGCGGTCGCGCCACCCGCTTCGGTCTGCTCCTGATCGAAGGTTTCGGCCTCTCCACCGTCGACTTCGGGCTCACCATCGCCGTTGTTCGCCGTGAACCCCTCAGCCGGATGATCGGACGCCGGTCCCTCAAGGCGCGCCGCCAAGCTGGGGGCCTCGCGCGGGGTGACGTCTCGCACGGAGCCGAAGGCCTGGCCCTCGACCTCCTCAGCGGCGTACTCGTTGCCGATCTCCTCCGGGAAGGCCCGGCGCAGGGCTGCAGCCTCGGCGCACTTCTCCAGCTGGCCGCGCGGGCGCTTCTTCCACATCGCGTTCGGCGCGGAGGTGTCGCGCTTCGCCGATGCATAGGTCTCGATCCAGTAGACCTTCGGGCCGACGAACGGCACCCGCTGGCCGGCGATCAGGCGGTAGACAGTGCACTGCGCCCATTCGGGATAGCTGATCTTCGTGCCGGACAGATCGGCGTCGATCACCGGGCCGTACTGGGTGTCATCAAACCCGGCGAAAGATCCCGTCCGCATCGCGGTCGTGCGCAGCTCAGCGATGCCAGGCCACACGGTGTCGACCATGCCGCCGCGCTTCTTGTCGTAGATCGGGACGATCTGGACAGGCTTCTTGAAGATGTCGAGGTTCCGCGCCTTGCAGTAGGCGAGCGCCATGACGACGCTGTCGGGGGACTCGGCGGCCGGAAAGACGGCCTCGCAGAGAACCTTCCACCCGCTCCGGTTGATGCCGAAGCGCTCTTCGACAACGGGGTGATACGGCAGGCGCGGGGCCTGAAACTGGACGACGGCATTCATGGCTATGCGGCCTCGTGATGTTCGGTGTTGTCGTTGGCTTCGGCGGCGCGGATTTCGAGCTCACGGTCGATCCGGTTGGCCGCGTAGGCGGGGAGTTCGAGGTATTCAGCGTCCTTGCGACCGCCGCCGGGTCCGGGCCATTCACCCGACCTGACGCAGGCGGCGAACTGGTCGATGGACCGGCGCAGTTGCATCCGGCCGCGCTCGATGTCGGCGCCGGTCAGGACCGTGATGCGGACGCAGTGGGGCGGGCTCTTCTCGACCCAGACGAAGGCGAAATCCTCCATCTCGCGTCCGAGAACAGCTTCGGAGGCCATGGCCACCAGAGCGGCCTGCATGTGGTAGCCGAAGCTGGCCAGCGACCGACCAAGGCTTTCATCCGCGACGCTGTCCGTCGTCTTGAGGTCGGCGAACAGGCCCGAGCCCTTGGGGATGTTGTCAGGCCGGCTCTTGAGCCAGACGCCCGACTTGTCCTTCCAGATCAGCGAACGCTCGACCGCGCCGTCCAGAATGCCCGCTTTCACGAGCGGGTGGGCGCCGAGCGACCGGGCCATGCCGGTGATCTTCTCCAACTCACCGTCGGTGATGATGGTCAGGCCAGCCTTGATCCTTTCGTCACGCCATTCGCGTGCGGCAGCGGTCCGCCAGTCCTTCCACTCCGAAGGGCGGACTGCGAACTCCTCATCGAAGCCCTTGCGGCCCAGGTACAGCAGATGGTGGGCCGCCCTTCCGATGGAGAAGTGCGGACGGTCCTCCGGTTCCGGGGGGAACGGGTTGTAGGGGCTGGAGTAGAAGTAATGCGCCGGGCTCTGCGCCCAGATGGTCCGCAGCCCGGACGACGAGATGGACGGCGCATCGCAGCAGTCGCCGTGATAGATCGCCATAGGCAGGTCGTAGACACCGGCCTCGGTGATCTTGCCGCTTTTCGGCGCGGCGCGCGGGTTCAGCAGACCGCTCACGACTGGATCGACCCGATGGCAGCGAAGCCGACGGCGACCACAAAGATCAGGGCCAGGGCGACCCAGAACCGGGAAGGCTCACGCTCGGAGCGGTCGTCCTCGTTGTCGTTGGCGGCGGTCACGGGGCGGCGAGGGCCGAACTGCTGGATGTGCTGGTCCCAAAAGGCCTGCCAGTCGGTCCCGTCGTCGTTGGCGTGGGTGCGTTGGGGCGTCATGCGAGAACCCTTTCCAGATCAGAGACGGCCTTCTCAGCCGCGCGCTTGGCGGCGATGGCCTGTTCAGGGGTGTCGAACTCGCCCAAGGCCTCCCAGAGGGTGCCAGGGCCGACGAGGGCGAGGCGGTAGAGGCGGTTGATGCCGGGGCAGATCAGGAGCGTGGCCATCAGTTGGCCCCTTCGCGCACGGCCCACTCGGCGGCGGATGTCAGGGCGGTAGCGATCTCGGACTTGCCCGCCGGGTCGCCAGCGATGGCAACGGCCTCGGCAGGCGCCGGGCAACCTTCCACCCAGACGACCAGCGCAAAGCGAGCGTTCGTTCCCTCGAACAGAACATCGGCGAACCCGCAGACCTGCCCCATCATCGCCGCGATGAGTTCGGACTTCTCAGCGCCGGTCATGCCGCCCTCGCAATCGCAGCGGGAGGCGTCGGGTCATTCCGTTCCGCCTGTCGAATGGCCCGGATCAGGTCCGCAGCCATGAGGATGTCGCACTCGGACAGGTCCTCATCGTTCACCGACAGGGCGGACTCGATCAGGAAGCCGAGGGCTTGGCGGGCGAGCGGAGGGGTCTGGCGGCGCTTGGTGTGCACCGAGATGATCATCCGGCCGTCGGCGATGTAGCGGGGGCAGCGGACGCCCTCCTCTCCCCGTTGCTGGATGATGCGGGACAGGACGGTTTCCACTGCTCCGCCGACCGGGCGGGGTCCTTCGACAACGGCGCCCATCACGCGGCCTCCGACGCGGCGCGCTCGGCGTCCGTCATCCACGGGTGGATGGGCTGGGCGCCGGTGGCCGCCTCAGCTTGAGAGGCAGCAGTGCGGAGGGCGGCGACGACTTCGGCCTGAGTGCGCTCAGGAGCGTCGTTCCACTTCGGGACTTCGTAGCGGTCGCCGGAGCCGATGGCGGCTGCCAGCGCCTCGCAGGCCGCAACCTTTTCCGGAGTCGAGATGGGCTGGCACCAGATCGCGCCCGCGGCGCACCAGCAGACCGGCGTCAGGTCGGCGGGGAGGTCATCGGCGTCATCATCGAAGTCGGAGATGTCTTCGCCCGCCTCATTTCGATACTCGGCGCCCTGCGTCCAAGCGCCCGGCGTCTCCAGCAGGTCGGCGGCCTTGGTCAGGATTTCGGAAACGGTGGCCATCAGGCGGCTTCCTTCATTTCAGGGGTCGGAACAGCGAAGGCTCGGGCGCGCTGGGCCTTGGCCTCGTCGGTGCGAGCCTGCATCTGCGCCGCGATCCACGACCGGGCGTCTTCAGCCTCGACCAGAACCGCGCCGTCGTGGGGACGGTTTCCGTAGGTCATCCGACCCCAGATGACCTTGTGCAGGTCTTCCGACATGACGGCGGCGATCTGGGTCTTGCCGTCCCAGCTCAGGAAGTAGCTGACGGCGTCAGCGGCGGCGGTTTTCGTGGCGGTGGGCGACATGGCGTCCCTCATCGGTTGATGAGAGGACGATAAGTCGGAGATTTCCGACTGTCAAACGGAAAGTCGGATATTTCCCACTAGTAGCCGCTCAGATACACTCCGACCATGACCTCCGCCCCTTCCCCCGCTACGCTCCCCGACTGGGGAGGGCTGTTAGATGATCGCTTCAGCGAGACGCCGGTGTTGACGCCACCGGATAGAGCGTCCGTAGTCGCGGCTGGTGACCGGCTGCGAGAGGTCATTCCCGCCGACGCCTACGACAACCACGCCGAGGCCTTCCGTATCGCCCATGACTGGCGAGAAGCCCATCTGGTCCCGATGCACCGGATGCTGGTTGGGCTGAGCGCTCGGGCCAGGTCCGTCGCTCCGGACGCCATAGTCGCCGGTCGGATCAAACGCCTGTCGTCAGTCCGCAAGAAGCTAAGGCGGTCGCGCATCAACCTCTGGGATATCCAGGACATCGCCGGGGTCCGCGCAATCGTTCCCGACATGGACGCCGTGCAGGAAATCGTTCGCCGCTACGAGAGCGGGCAGAGCCGGCACCGCTGGGCCAAGTCGGACAATCACATCGCAGAGCCCAAGGCGAGCGGGTATCGCAGCCACCACCTCATGATGCGCTTTGTCGGTGACGGAGAGCTCGCAGCGCTGAACCGGCGCTCGGTTGAAATCCAGGTCCGCACCCGACTGCAGCATAGCTGGGCGACCGCGTTGGAAGCCGTCGGACTAATGCGAGGCGAGGATCTCAAGGCCGGGGAAGGAAACGCCGATTGGCTGCGATTCTTCGCACTAATCTCCGGCCAGTTCGCGGAGGAAGAGCGCCAGCCCATGGTCCCCGGCCTTCCGGAGGAGCGTGCACACCGGCTCGAGGAAATCCGCCACATTGAGGACCAGCTCGGCGCCATCGCCACGCTCGAGAGCTACAATGCGGCAATCCGCCGGATCGGAACGGTGCATGGAGCCCGCGGCGGCCGGTTCACCATCCGGTTCGACCGGCATGCTCAGTCTGTGACCGTCACCCCGTTTTATGCGGGCCGGATGGGCGACGGAGCAGAGGCTGAGGGCCAAGATGTCGTCGTCGTTGAAGTCGACCGTATCGACGCCCTGGCAGAGGCCTATCCTAACTATTTTGCCGACGTGACGGCGCTGTCGGCGCACCTGCGAAAGATGATCCAGCCCGAGGAGGCCGCGCAGGAAGGCATTCGGGCGCCTGGCAACCACAAGCTCTCGTGGCTGCACGATTATCTGAACCGGCTTCGGAAATGATCGTCAGCTTCGGCGCCGTCCCTTCTATGGAAGAGGCGGCCTAGACTCCCGCCCCGGTTGCTGGCTAGCTGCAACCGTCTCTGGGGAGGGCACATGGCAGATCCACAAGTGATCAAAATCAGCGGCGAGGATGAGGCATTCGCCTACCTGGACCGCGCCCTGAAATCCGAGTTCTCGCCCGAGAGCTTCCCTATAGTCGTCTTTGACGGCTGGCCGGTCTTGGACGTCTATCTTCCCAAGACACCTGATGCATCCATAACGCCGACCATGATGGCGGCGTTCATTGAGATGCAGGACGCGGTGTACCGGACCCACAAGCTAATCAATGCGGACACGGGCAACCTGCGCACTTTGAGCAAGGCTGAACGCGAGGCATACGAGTTTCGAGTTCGCGTTCGCTCTGGAAGCAGCGGATATGCTATAAATCTGGGCGAAACCCTCACAAAGCTGGCTACGGAAGCCATCGGAAGAATGACACCAGAACAACTCGTGATCACCGTTCTGGGAAGCGCAGCAATCCTTGGTGCAGGCTACGCATGGGGCGCGTGGCTAAAAACTCGTGCTGAAGTTCGGAAGGCAGAAATCGAGGCCGATGCGGACACTACAAAGGCGGGTCTCGACCAAGTTGAGCGGATGAGATTCTATGAGGTGATCGAGCGCCAAACCGCAGCCGACGAACGCAAGATGACGATCTTGGCGCAAGCGTTGCAGCGGCAGCCAGTTCTTGGCGATATCGAAGTCGCGGCCGATCAAGCCAAGCAGAAGGTTGTCCGGGCCGTTGCGGAGGAAGACGGAGGCGGTTCTGTAAATGGGATCGAACTAGACGCGTCGACAGCAGGAGAACTGACGAGCACACGCCGACAGGAATCCGTCGAGGTATCAATCACCGACAATTTCCGGGTAGCCAAGGTCGATACGACTGTGCCCGACGGTTTCAGGGTTACATTGACGCGGGAGACGGGGGAGGATGTCGTCGCTTCAGTGTTGGACATCCTGAAATCAGCGAACCAGCGGGCCCTCTTGAAGGATGCTGAATGGAACAAGACGGCAGTGACCGTTGACCTCACCGCTCGCCGTCTTCGCAGCCGGATCGTTGACGCCGTGATTGTCGATGTGCGGCCTGTCCAAGATAACGACGAGTCAGCGGCTTAACGCGCCCTCCACTCCCAAGGCCTCTGCGCTACCTTGACTGAGGCACGCCCGCTCCCAAATCGATCGCCCGAAGGACGAGGGGTCCTTCGTCGATGAGAGGGAGAACCATGCAGAAGGTCATCGTTGAGCCCGTTGACGGGGGTTGGACGGTGAACGTCGAAGACGTCGACAACCCGATGATGTTTGCGAGCGGACGGGCAGCGGAGGATGCAGCCCGAGACCTGGCGCTGAAGCTGGCGGCGGGGGGAACTGACGTTGAGCTGGAGCTGCGCCTCCGCGGCGGAGAGCGAGCGGCTCGCTTCGTGGTCCTGGCGCCAGTGGAGCATGAGGACCGGCCGCTGATGCTCAACACGACCCGGGAGGTCGCATTGGTTTAGGCCAAGCCGGTGGAGTGGCCGGCTATCTGGCCCTCCACTCCCAAGGTCTGTGGAGCCCCGATGAGCCGGCTATCCGATCAGTCCCACAAACAAGGCCAGTGCATAGGCGCCGACGAGAGCGCCGAACGGAATAGAGATTAGTGACGTCCAAACCGATCCAAGGGCTTGGCGAACTAGTATCAGCAAAACGGTCACGACGCCGACCAGTGCGAAGACCGAGAAAGTGCCGAAAACTCCTGCGCCGACGGCATCAAAATGCCGCTTCAGGAAACCAGCAGTCCAGATCGCGCCTCCCAAACCGGCCACCACGCCAAGGGTGACCGCGCTGAAGAACGGCCCGAACTGCCTCCCGCGACGCCGCTTTGCCGCGTAGCGGAGCTCAGCCTCGGATGGGGCTTCCAGCTTACGAACCCATGGCGGCGTCATCTCATCGCCAAGCTTGGGCCTCGTCGCTCCTGAGCGCCCGGTCTGATCGCTCATCGCGCTCGCCACTCCCAAGGCCTCTGGAACTCGCCAGCCCGACCAAGCCGATGGGCGTGGATCACTTCTTCGGCGGCAGGCGCTCAGCCAGCATCGTCTCAATGCGAACTTGCCCCTCACGCAGCGCAGTGAGTTGGGCGTCAGCCTTGTCGGAGGCCGCGTTGACGTGGGTCAGCAGAAAGAAGAACCCGCCCGCGAGCGCCAGCAGAACAAAGCCGATCCCACCTGCAAGCCAGTTACGCAGCTCTCGCACATCGTCGCGCAAACCGCCCAAGCGGTCTTCGACAGATGCTTTCCAATCGTCCATGCCGCCAGACGTGCCCCCTCCACCCCCAGTATGCAAGGCCCCCTTCTCGGCAAACTGCCTCTCAATCTCGTCGAGCCTCTGGTTCATAGACTTGAGCGGCGGAAAATCATGTAGCTGAGCCATCATTCTGACTCCTCTAGAGCCGCGCGCATCTCGGCTTCGGCCTCCGGGTCCATGCGAGGAATGGCGTTTTGCATTCCTTGAAGTTGGGCGTAGGCATCGCGAAGAGATTCAAGAGCAGCCTGATTGTTGCCCGCAATCAGCTCCGCGATCGCGTTTCCGAAGCTGGCCTCCAGCACCACTAGCCTGGTCATGAATTGGTAGAACTCACCGCGACGCACCGGCTGGGTAAAGAACTCTACCACTTCATCGGCGTTCTTGCCCGCCAAGGGGTTCGCCAGCTTAAGGTCGTCTGCTTCATCAGACATTACAGGTACCTTCCGAGAAACTCGGCATCCGCCTTAGCGAACGCTTCGCGGCGCCATTGCTCGATAGCGCCCGCGGTCGCGGCCGCACGCTGGCTGTCTGTGGTCAGGGTGCCGACAAAGCGGGTAGAATGCCGCAGGATATAGGACCGCTCGACCCGGCCGTTCTGCTCGACTTCGAACAGGATAACGCCAGATGCGACGAAGGTGCGACCGCGAACGGTTGAGGCGACCCCGCCGACGAGCGGCAGGTAATCGACCCCGCCGCGCTCCACGGTAACGTCACCAGATTGGACGACGGCGCGCACTTTGATGTCGCCCTGGCCCGTCAGTCGGGAGGACAGATGAACGCGGAGGGCCTGTGACACGGCCTCTGTGAAGCGCGGGGCGTAGAGCTCTGAGACATCCGCCGAGATGACTGTCGAGGATCGGCGCGGCGTCAGAGCGCCTTCGTCCACCACTTCAAACCGTCCGGCGACCTTCTGCGCTGGCGGCGCGACGTACGGCGGCAGGGGAAGTTGGCGTGGTCCCGAAGCGCACGCGGACACCAGCAAGACCGACACAATGAGCGCAGCCGATCGCATCAGATCCTCCTCGCGAACCAGACGACCCGGCCGATGACCGTGACCAGCTCGGCCGGCACGCGGTACTGGTTGTGGTTCTTGTTGTCGGATATCAGCACGACTTCGACCGGGTCGGATGCGGGAACCTTCTCGATGCGCTTCACGACAGTCGCGTCGGAATCGAAGATCGCATAGACGCCGGGCTTCGCCGGATTCGTCTCTGACAGGTCCACCATCACGCGGTCGCCGGACCAGAGCGTGGGGTACATGCTGTCACCATCCACGGTCACGACACCCAGGCTCGACGGTGAAACCCTCAGCTCGCTCTCGAGATACCGGCGAGAGAACTGCCAGTAGTCGATGATCTTCTCCTGATCGACCAGCGAGCCGCCACCGGCGGACAGGCGCACGTCGTACTCTGGGATTGCGACCATCGTCCCGGCTTCGACATTCAGGTCGACGTCCGGCGTCGTCTGCTCGCCGCCGTCGCCAAACTGGCCCGAAAGCACTTCAGCCGATGTGGCGTTCAAGCCCTTGGCCAGCTTGGCGAGATTGTCACCCCGGACCGACTGCTTCTTGCCGTTGATGATGTCGTTGACGAAATTCCGCTCAAGCCCACCATCCCGGGCGGCCTCGAACGGGTTCTTGCCGATCTGCGCGAGGCGTTTTTCGACGACTGTCTTGAGCGATGCCATGTCGGATTTCTCCGACGTGCGCAGAGTCGATGCCAGACGGAAGTTTCCGATTGACGTAGTAGGAAATCTCCGACTATCTTCCTCTTCATGGAAGACACGCTCCGACACCACCTCACCACTTGCGCCGATGAGTTCGCCCGGCTGACGAAGCGGGAGCCCTCCACCGTGGCCCGCCTCGCGACGGGCGATTGGCGGTTCTATGAGCGGATCGAGGCCGGGGCGTCCTTCACGGCGCGCAAGTACGACGCCGTCATGGCGTGGTTCTCGGGGAACTGGCCCGCAGACGCTGAGTGGCCCGTCGGGGTCCCGCGTCCGACCTTCCAACCCGCCAACGACACCCTCCCTCATTCGAAGGCCGCCTGACCGATGGCGTCCCTCCCCCAGACACAGCACCGCCCTTCCCCTTGCACGGTGCTGTCGGCCCTGACCGGTCCTTCCCCCCGACCGCCGGTCAGGGCCACCCCTTCCGGAGCCCGGCAATGAAGATGCTCGCCCACGATGCCCTGACCCATGCCGTCCGGGTCTTCGAACTGGTCAAGCTGGCGGCCCTGAACAGCCGTTCCGGCAACGACGCGCAGGTCCGGGCGCTGCTTCACCGGGCGGACGCTCTGGTCGCGGCTGAACTGCCGGTCCTCCGGGGCGTCCTCGCCGCCCAGGGTCAGGCCGCAAAGGAACTGCACCTCTCGCAGCGCCCAGCCGTCGGCCTCGGGGTCGAGCCCCATGAACATCCTCACCCCGCCAACGACCACAACGCCACTCCTGAACTGCCCGCCCCGACTGTCGCCTGACCGGCCAAGCCGGTCATCCGGAAAACCTCTCGGAACGTCCGTAGAACGATGCACAAGCTCAGCCACCGGGAACACGCCCGTCTCGCCCGCGAACTCGTCGACGCCTGCGGGGGCCTTGAGGAAGCGGCGAACGCCTGTCGGGTCCGGAAGTCCGCCTTGTCGGGCTACCAGAACCCTGAAGACCCCTCGACCATGCCCGCCGACGTTATGGACGCGCTGGAGGAATACGCCGGTCAGGGGCCGACCTACTCCGGCGCCATCGCGGAACGCAGGATGTTCCCGGTGAAGGTGACGGGCTGTCTCAAGGAGCTGGCCTTCGACCTCGCTCAGGAGAGCATGGACGTCGTCACTGCCGTTCGCGAGGCGCTGGCCGACGGCAACCTCTCCGCCAATGACCTCGACCGCATCGCCTCTGCCGAACGCGAGGCTGAAGAGGCGCTGGAGCGGGTCCGCGCCGTCCGTCGATCCGCTGAAAACCAAGACCGGAGGGCTGCGTGATGTGCGAAATCCGCATTGGCGATGAAGTCGAGCGGTTCCGGATGGGCCGAGACGGACCCCATCCGGAGGCCACGACCCCGGACCCGCCGGTGGGCCATGTCGGGCGCGTCATCGACATGGGCGAAGATGAGCATGGCGGGTTCTGGATCGATCTCGACAACTGGCCGGTTGATCCGATCTGCGGGCTTCCCGCCGGACACTTCCGCAAGGTGAACCGCCACGACCTGCAATCCTGGCTCTCCACCTCAGTCCCCAACACCGACCGTTGGGACAAGCCCCTTCCGGCGAAGAAGAGGGAGCGGGCGGAATGACCCGCCTCCACTGTCCGAAGTGCGGCTCGTTCACCTCCCCCATGCCGGAGCAGCGCGCACTGTTCCAGACGCGCGGCGGCCTCCCCCTGCCCGCGAATGACAACGGCTTCCACAGCTTCCACGCCGCCTCCCAGCGCCGGGAAGACGAAGCCCGCCGCAAGGGCGTGTGCCGGGCCGTGGGCGCCGAGCGCCGCGCCCGCCGAGATTTCACCACAGCGGCGCTGATGCCGCTCCTGAAGAAGGAAGCCTGACCGTGACTGATGCCGCTTTTGACGCCTCGCCCGACGTTCTGACCTCGACCTCCGCCGGGCGCCTCCGCACCATCATCGAGCGCCTTGAGCGCTTGGACGAGGACAAGGAGGCCATCGCCGCCGACATGAAGGAGGTCTTCGCCGAGGCCAAGGGCGAGGGCTACGACGTCAAGACGCTGCGCAAGGTCCTGCGCATCCGCAAGCAGGACAAGGCCAAGCGCCAGGAAGAAGAAGCCGTCCTTGACCTGTATCTCTCCGCGCTGGGGGAGGTCTGATGTCCAGCTGGAATGAAGACCGCATCGCCACCGCGAAGAAGCGCTGGCTGGAAGGCCGTTCCGCCTCCGAGATCGCGAACGAGATCGGTGGCGGCCTGTCCCGCAATGCTGTGATCGGCAAAATCCATCGCCTCGGTCTGGCAGGCCGTCAGCCCGCGAGCAGGCCGACGAACGTGCGATTCGGCCAGCGCCCGCTGTCCGCCCCGGCCGTCAAACGCGCCCCGAACACCGGCAATGGCCACAGCTTCAGCAAGGGCCAGACCCTCAAGGCCCGGGCTGCGGATGTGGCGAACGCTCGCCCTGGCGCCGTCATCGGCTCGGTGTCGATCACCACCCCGGAGACGGCAGAGAAACGCCGGCAGGCCCGTCTGGCCGAGAGCCTGGCCGCAATCGAAGCCGTCGAGGCCGCCAACGACACCGCGATCCTTCTGGTCAATCGGGGGCGCTTCCAGTGCTCGTTCCCGGTCGGCGAACCGGCGCGGCCGTCCGAGCAGATGTGCTGCGGCAGGCCTGTGGTTTCGGACCCGAACCGGGCGGTCCCGACCTACTGCCATGGCCACGGGCTCAAGGCCATGACCAAGGCCGCCCTCACCGCTCCGCGCGACGCCAAGACCTATGAGCGCTCCCTGCGCAGGTTCGTCGCATGACCGCCGCCGCCCCCGACATCCGCACCGCCGCTCTCAAGGCCGACGTGATCACGACCGAGACGATCCGGATCGAAGGCTCCTTGCGCGCGATCCGTGACGTCGGGGGCATGAACGCGGTCGAGGCCGCCCTGAACACCGCCAAGCGTCGCGTGATCTTGGCCAGCAACGACAATGAGGACTGGGTCGCGTGAGCAAGACCTTCCATCGCCCCAAGGGCCACATCGCCTTCGTCGGCATCAAGGGCTGCGCCATCGTGGAGAGCATCGCTCGCGCGCACGGTCTGACCGCCCGAGGCCTGCAGGAGGACACCCGGCGGGCTCCTGTGGTCCGGGCCCGTCAGCATGCCATGAGCGCCCTGCGAGATGCTGGGTTCACTGCCCGAGCAGTCGGCGAGTACTTCGGCCGGGACCACAGCACGGTCAGCCATGCGGATGTCACCCATCTCCGCCGCGCCGCCCTTTCGCTGGCGGTGGCCGCATGAACAGCGCCGAGAACATCGCCATCGAACGTCTTGACCGGAAGCGCGAGGTGCCCGCCGCCAAAGCCGCTCGCACCGCCCGCCAGCGGGAACTGCAGGCCCAGGCCGATGCGCTCGTTGCTCTGGGCATGGGCAAGATCGCCAACGACGACCACGGCGACTTCACCGAATGCCTCGCCAGGGCCGTCCGTGCCGCTCTGGTCCGGGCTCATGGTGAGCCCTCCGCCGCCTCGATCCTGTCCAAGCAAGCCTATGAGGCCGGGCGAAACATCCTGCCCCGGAAGTTGGCGCTGGCTAGGGCGGAGCAGGTGTTCGCTCGGGCTGCCAACGATGGGGGCGCCTGATGATCCCCACCGACAAGCCCCAGTCCCTGCCCTGCAATACCAATCCGAACGAGACGGCCCGATGATGATTCCGATTGACCAGATCACGACCTTCGACCGCGTCCGGCAGGCATCGCGGCCCCAGGTCGAGGCCCTCGTCGCGAGCATCCGCGAAGTCGGCCTGATCAACCCGATCACGGTGACGCCGACCGACAGCGGCTTCGCCCTCGTGGCAGGCATGCACCGACTGGAGGCCTGCCGTGCGCTGGGCATGACCGCCGTCCCGGCGATCACGCTGGACCTCGACGCCAACCAGCGGATCATCGCCGAGTGCGACGAAAACCTGTGCGCGCCGTCGCTCACCGCTGCCGAAAGGGCCGAGTTCACACGGCGGCGGAAGGAGGCCTACGAGGCCCTCCACCCGGAAACTGTGCATGGGAGCAACCAGCACACCAGCAGTCGCCAAGTTGGCGACTCCTCCGAAGCCCCCCGCTTCACCGCCGACACGGCCTCTAAGACCGGCCAGTCCGAACGAGTCGTCCAGCGGGACGCCGAGCGCGGCGAAAAGGTCGCCGATGAGGCCCTAGCCCTCATCAAAGGATCCCGTCTCGACACCGGCCGATACCTCGACAGCATCAAGAACCTGACGCCGCAAGAGCAGGTCCAGAAGGTTCAGGCCGACCTCGCACCATCGCCCGCGCCCGAGGGGAAGCAGGACGTGCCCCCTGCCCTGCCTGCCGATCCTGAGCGCCGCAAGCTGGCCAAGCTGACCACTGACGCCCTCATGGACGAGGTGATCGGCCTGCGCGCCGACCTGAACGACGAGAAGGCCAAGGTCGCCAGGCTGAAGAAGGAGCGCGAAGACCTGGCCGCCAAGTTGGCGGAGGCCTTGTCCGGCGAACAGGGCAAGGTGATCGGCAACCTCCAGCGCCAGCTTCATCAACTCAAGGGGCGGATCGCAGAGCACCAGACCGCCGCCAAGCGCTGGGAGCGCAAGGCCGTGAAGGCCGAGGCTCGGGTCAAAGAGCTTGAGAACATGGAGGTCGTGATCGCATGACCTCGATCCTCTCCCGCATCCGCGCAAACGGCGGCGACGTGGGGCGTCAGGAATGGCGTTTCACCCTTCGTCGTGGCCGCCTGACCGAGGACGCGATCCGCTGGGTCCGCGCCCGTTGGCCCGAGGTCTGCCTTGAGGTCTGGCCGGCGTTCGACCTGTGGTCAGAGCGGGCCGCGATCATGGAGTTCTGTGGCGGCATGTCCCGCGTCGAGGCCGAGCGCGCCGCTTATGCGGAGGTGTCGGCATGCTGAACCTGCGAGACACCAAGGACATCGTTCTGCGCCCGTATCAGCTGGACGCCGTCGAAGGGCTGCGGGATGGCCTGAGGGAAGGCAAGAAACGCCTGATCCTGTGCGCCCCGACCGGTGCAGGTAAGACCGTGCTGGCGGCCCATCTGCTGCAGCAGGCCGACGACAAGGGGAACTACGCCCTGTTCCTCGTGGACCGCGTCGCTCTGGTGAACCAGACGAGCGAGACCCTGGACGACTACGGGGTCAACCACGGCACCGTGCAGGGCATCAACCGGCGCTGGGCGCCGCGCGAGAACGTGCAGGTCTGCTCCGTTCAGACGCTGGCTCGCCGCAAGCTGCCGCGCGCGCCCTCCCTCATCGTCTATGACGAGGCCCACTGCCAGTATGCGGCGACGCTGAAGTTCATCGCCGACCATCCCGAAGCCGTCGCCGTGGGCCTGACCGCCACCCCGTTCACCGCGGGCATGGCTGACCACTGGCAGGGGATGGTCAACGTCACGACGACCCGGAAGCTGATCGACGACGGGTTCCTGATGGAGCCGAAAATCTACATCGCCAAGTCCCCGGACGAGAGCGAGTTCGGCCGTAACAGCTTCGGTGAGTTCTCGGACGAGAGCGCAGCCTTGGCAGGCATCCAGATCGTCGGCGACGTCGTGGCGGAGTGGATCGCCAAGACGACGGAGCATTTCGGAGGTCCCGCCAAGACCATCGTGTTCAGCCCCACCGTAGAGCATGGCCGTGAGCTGTGCGCCGCCTTCTCGGCCGCAGGCTTCAACTTCCAGCAGATCAGCTACCTCGACCGCGACGACAACGAGCGCGCGGAGAAGATCGCCGAGTTCCGGCGCCCGGACAGCCTGATCCACGGCCTCGTTTCGTGCGGCGTCCTGACCAAGGGCTTCGACGTGCCGGACGTCTTGGTCGGCATCTCCTGCAAGCCGTACCGCAAGAGCCTGTCGAGCCACATCCAGGAAATCGGCCGCGTGATGCGGACGCATCCCGACAAGACGAAATGCCTGTGGCTGGATCACTGCGGGAACTTCGAGCGGTTCGCCGTCGACATGTACGACGTCTGGGATCACGGAGCCGGTGAGCTTTCGACCGCCGCCAAGCGCGACAGCGTCGCCCGCGAGCGCGAGGTCAAGACCCGCGAGCCGTTGAAGTGCGCCGAGTGCGGCGGCGGGATGCGGGGGAACACCTGCACGGCCTGCGGGTGGGAACGTCCCGCCCGATCCGACATCCAGTCCGTCGCCGGGGAGCTTCGCGAGTTCGACCCCACGGCCTTGGGAATGGAGCCTCGTGGAGGTCTTCGGGCGGACTGCCTGAAACGGCCCAAGGACATCTGGCTGGCCGCTCTCAACTACTGCGCCGCCAACTCCCGCAAGGGCGAGGACCACGCCCGGCGCTGGGCCTATGGCGTCTTCCGGGGCGTCTATCCGAACGCCAAGCTGCCGAGCGGTTGGTACAGCGCCCGCATCCCGGCCTCCGTTGATCAGGCCGCCCTCAGCCTGGTCGAGCGCGAGACGGCCCGCTTCCGCAAGAAGAACCCGATCCGCCGACCGATCGTGGCCAATGACAACGACCGGGCGAGGGCTGCATGAGCGCGAGCCTTCACGAACTGATGCGCGAGGCTTGCGCCGCCGTGGCCGTTGAGCCGCCCAAGCGCCGGCTGACGCCGGGCGTCTGGACCCGCACCGACAGCAAGGGAAAGAACGGCAAGAACGACGCCGCCGTGTTCCTAGACGACAACGGCAACAGCGGTGTCGCCCACAACTACCAGACCGGCAAGAGCCAGAGGTTCAGCTTGGAGGGTCTCCGGCAGGCCTCCAACGACAACAACCCCGAGCGGGACCGAGAGCGCGCCCGGCGCGACCGTGAGGAAGAATTGCAGAGGCAGGAGGTCGAGCGTGTCTGCGCCCGGATTGTCTCTGCCTGCCGTGAGGACCGCCACGCCTATTTCGACAAGAAGGGCTTCCCGGATGAGCTGGGGCTGGTCTGTGATGACCCGCGCCCGTTCTTCCCGGACAGCCGCCTTGGCGAGGCCCTGGCGCGCTCCCTGCCCGACGCCGAGGGGAAGCCGCTCCTGATCATCCCCGGACGCATCGGGTCCAAGTTGGTAACGGTTCAGTTCATCACCGTCAGCGGGGTCAAGAAGAACATCCTCAAAGGTCAGATGGGCGGCTCGTTCCACCGCATCGCCACCGGGCGCGATACCTGGGTCTGCGAGGGTATCGGTACGGCTCTGACCGTCCGGGCCGCCCTGCGCCTGTTGGGGGCCAATGCGACCGTCCTGAGCGCCTTCTCGGCCTCCAACGTGGGCCGCGTCGCCGAGAGCATCGCGGGCTCCCGCATCGCCGCCGATCACGACAAGCCTGTCGAGGGGCTGGAGAACCAAGGCGCCGGCGAGTTCTACGCCCGCCGCACCGGAAGGCGCTGGGTCATGCCGCCCGAGATGGGAGACTTCAACGACATGCACATGGCGCCCGGCGACCGGAAGGAAAACCTTCGCGCCGTCGCCCTCCGTCTCAGGGAGGTCATGGGATGAAATCGAGAACCCCCGCCTTCTCGAACGGCGGGGCCAGTCTGATGGACGGTTATGACGACAGACAGTGGCGTCAGACTTGGAAGGGCCAACCACGGGGCAGGAACCTGGGCCAGCGCAGTCCGAACGAGAGAAGCGCGGTTCCCGGCGCGTCGCAAAGGCGCCGACATAGTAGCTCTCAACGGTGTGGGGGAAGCGACCCGACCGCACCGGCCAAAGCGACGGCTCGGCTCCGGCCAGCAAGATCGTGGAGGCATAGGGCTAGCTCCGGCGCTGATGGCGTCGGGGCTAGTCGTCCTATGCCTTCTGCTCAGGCTCTCTCCATCCAGCAAACAGGTCTAAAAGGAGAACACTGTCGTGAATCAGCGCGAGATTTCCAGATGACCCCGGCGAACGACTGTACCCTCCGAGTTCTGGCCGATGGCCTGATCCACAGGGCCGAAACCCTGCCCCGCAAGCATCCGGCGGTTCACTGCCTGCGCGACGCCGCCGCAGCCCTGCTGGACGCCGACATGTACCTTTCCGCCGCCAACGATACCCCTCCCTCTCCCCAAGAGAACGCCGCATGAACACCCTCCGCGCCTCCGACACCGCCGCCGCCGCCCTCCGCAAGCGCAAGGTCCATGAACTCGCCGCCCTTGTCCGGGGACGGGTGGAGTGCTTCCCCGGCTCCGGCCTGCTGACCAAGGTCGCGACCGCCGAGAACCGGATCGCCCTGCTGCGCTACGATGAAGCCGAACGGATGCTCCGGGAGGTGGATGATTCACTGGCGGCCTATCAGGAGCGCCTGGACGAGGCGAACACCCGCGCCGAGGACGCCGAGCAGGACAAGCTGCTGGAGAAGCGGGGAATCGAGACCGACCGCGGGCCGGACGGCATCGGGGTTCGCCACGGCTTCATGTGGCTGGAGCGGAAGAAGCGGGTTCATGGTCACCGCCGGCAGGCCGGTCAGGCGTGGGGACGGGACTACAGCATCATCCGCACCGACGGCCTGAAGTCCTGCCTGAACGACAACGCGCCAGGCGGTGGATCGGACCCGAACGCGGATCAGGAGCGCAAGACCGAAGCCAAGGCTAATCTGGACCGGGCGTCGGCCCACATTCACTGGGCCACCGGATCCTATGAGCTGGTCGGCCTTCTGGACGCCGTCTGCGGTCGCGGGGAAACGCTGCGGGACCTCGCCGACGGGGACAAGCTGGGCGCCGCCGTCCGGGAGGCGCAGCTGATGATCGCCCTCGATCTGGCGGCCGTCGCCTACGACATTCGGGTGCCGCGCTGAAAGCTACGCACTAGGTGTTGCGTTTGGGCCCGAACCGGGGCATCAAAAGCCTATCGGCGCTTCGCGCGTCCAGCATCGGCCCCGCCTCTCTCGAGCGCGGGGCCGAATGCTTTCAGCCCTTCACCCCAACCGGATGGGCTCCAGTGATGAGCCGGGCGAGGTCCAGTGCGTCCCGACGGACGGCGGGAAGTGCGAGATTGATGTCTCCTCGCTCGACCGCCAGCTTTTCCGAGACCCGTTCCAGCGCCAGCAGGTGCCTGGGCTTGAACTTGGACTCCCCGGTTTCGATGTCCTGATAGCCAGCCCGGCCCAGGCCCATCCAACCGGCCATTTCTTCCTGCGTCAGCCCGGCGGCCTCTCGCAGCTCCTTCATGATTTTCGCGCTCATTGCGGCCTCCCACAAACCCGGGAGGGAAGCCCGGCCCCTTTCGGAACCGGACCCCCTCTGCTAGAAGCGGACCTTGATTTCCAGTCGAAGGCCGATCCAGCCGAGGACCAGTTTGAGTTTGGCTCTCATTCTGGTTCCTCCCGGTTGGCGTCAGCGGGATTGCTGACCCGCTCTTTATGCCGGTTTTCTGTGCGTAAGTAAAGCCATAAGACCGGAAAAATCGGCAAACCGGTCCATAAAGTTCCCGCTATGCCTCGGGATCGGGCTTTGTCGGCCGTACCCCGCCGGCGAGCGTGAGGACAAAAGCATCACTCGGGCAAGCCCGGGTGTCGCTACAAAACCCGCGCACCAGCTCGCATCGTCCCGAAAGGACGGCGGCCCAACCCCTCGGGGCGGTCGCTGTCGGGTAGGACAAACGCCAACCGTGTAGCCGCTGGCGACAAAGCCCCCGACGTACCAAGACACCGCGTCTCTAGCTCAATGGCAGAGCAACGGGCTTCCATCCCGTCGACGAGGGTTCGATCCTCTCGGGACGCTCCAGATCACTCCTCTGGTCCGATACCGCCGCCGACGGTTTGCTGGAAGCCGCCGCCCGGGAAGGCCGAGGAGGCGTTGACGTGCGTCGGGGTCCCCATGACCGCGGAGGCCATTTCGTCGGCGAGAGATTGAAGGGCCGGGAAGCCGCCCTCTGTCACAAGCAGGGACTTGAGCGGGTCGATAGTGACGGACAGGGCGTCTGCAACATCATCGAGCGCGCCACCGAGAGAGCCGTCGGAGCCCGGAACGAGCCAGGCGCCGTCCCAGACCTTCTGTCCGCCCAAAGGAGCGACGGCAGACTCAACGGCGGCGGAACAGGTGGCAGGCGCCACAACGAGAACGGTCATCACAGTCTCCCCATCGGTTGTGGCCGGACCTATCCCGACGCAGAAAAACAATCAAAGGAAATCAAACGATGGCCCGAGGAGGCGCACGACCCGGCGCCGGCCGTCGGAAGGGCACGCCGAACAAGGCGACGGCTGATGTGAAGGAGGCGGCGAGCGTCTACAGCGCGGACGCCGTCGAGACGCTCGCCCAGATCATGCGGTCGACCAGTCTTCCGGCGGCGGCACGCGTTGCAGCGGCCAACGCCCTGCTTGACCGGGCGCACGGCAAGCCGAAGCAGTCGGTCGATGTGGACGGCGCCATGACTGGCGCCCTCACAGTCACCTACGTCTCAGCCGCGAAAGGTCCCGCCCCCGCCCAGAGCGAGGAGGACTACGAGACGGGCGAATGATCTTCGACCCGATCCCGGCCTATCGGTTCCTGACCGAGAAGCCCTTGGGCTCCTATCGCTTCAGGGCCGCGCATGGAGGTCGGGGCGGTGCAAAGTCATGGGAGTTCGTGGACGCCGCGATCTTCCACACGGTGACCACGCCGAAGCTGCGCACGATCTTCCTTCGGGAGATCATGGCCAACCTGAAAGAGTCGTCGCTGGAGCTGGTCAGGAACCGGCTCGAGCATCACGGCCTGCTGAACACCTACTTCCGCGAGGTAGACGGGACCTTCCTCGGCCTCGGCGGGCAGAAGATCATGTTCATCGGCCTCTGGAAGGGGAACAAGCCGGACGGCATCAAGTCGCTGGAAGGCGCGGGCCTGACCATCCTTGAGGAGGCCCAGGAGGTCCGCCAGGCATCGCTGGACGTGCTGCTGCCGACGATCCTGCGGACGGCCATCTCCGAGCTTTGGGCGATCTGGAACCCCAGACTCGCCACAGACCCGATTGACGTCTTCTTCCGCGGCCCACTGAAACCCCGCCGGGCCATCGTTCGGCAGATCAACTACGACCAGAACCCGCACTTCCCGGATGCCCTACGCGAGCTGATGGCGCTCGACCGGGCGAAGGACCCGCTTCGGGCCGGATGGATCTGGGACGGGAAATACATGCCCTCGGTTCAGGGGGCGATCTGGAGCCGGGACGGGCTGGACCGGGCGTGGCAGGCCGGACGAATGGCGGGCGACGGGCCTTGGGGGCGCGTAGTTGTCGGCGTTGATCCCTCAGGCGGCGGGGACGACGTCGGGATCGTGGCGGTGGCCAAGTATGGCGACGGAGCCATTGTACTGGAAGACGCGACCTGTCCGGCGTCGTCACCGATGGCCTGGGCGACGGCTGTTGCGAAATGCGCCGAGCGATGGGGCGCGGACGCCATCGTGGCGGAAAAGAACTTCGGCGGCGACATGGTCGAAAGCACCCTGAGGGCGGCGAACGTCCCCGGGCGCGTGCTGATGGTCACCGCCAGTCGAGGAAAGTCCGTCCGGGCCGAGCCTGTGGCGGCGCTCTATGATCAGAACCGTGTCCGCCACCTCGGCCAGTTCGCAGCGATGGAGGCGGAAATGCTGATGACGACACCCGCCGGCTATCAGGGCGACGCATCCCCCAACCGCATGGACGCGCTGGTCTGGGCTCTGACCGAGCTGATGCTTGGCGAGACGTCGACGGTCGCCATGTTCCTGAAGAACCGGAAACGCTGATGAGCGCGCGGCACATGCTGGTGAACGCAGTGACGCGGACGCTGGCCGGGATGTTTCCAGGCTTCTTCACGCCGAAGCACAACCACTACGCCGACTTCGGTTATCCCGAGCAGGTCACCTTTGACCTCGCCTATCAGGCCTACACCCGTAACGGCATCGGGGCGGCGGGCGTCAACAAGACGGTCGAGAAGACTTGGCAGGACGCGCCGTGGCTTCAGGAGTTCGCCCGCGACGACGGCGACGACACGCCTGAGACCAAGCTGGAGAAGGAAATCAGGGACCGGTTCGCCGAGCTTCGGGTCTGGCAGCAGCTGGCCGAGGCAGAGCGCCGCGGGCTGGTGGGGGCCTACTCAGGGGTGATCCTGCGTCTCGCGGACGGAAAGCAGTTCCGGGAGCCGGTGAAACGCGTCCCCGGGGGGCTGAGCGGTCTCGTTGAGGTCATTCCGGCTTGGGAAGGTCAACTCAAGGTCTCGCAGTGGGACACGGACGAGCGCTCCGCCACCTACGGCCAGCCGAAGATGTTCTCGTTCAACGAGGCGGCGGTGGGCGATGCGGTCCAGCCGCGCACCCTTGAAATCCACCCCGACCGGATCGTGATCTGGTCCAAAGATGGCTCGGTCAACGGTCGGTCCCTGCTGGAGCCGGGCTACAACGACCTCCTGACCCTGGAGAAAATCAGTGGGGCCGGTGGCGAAGGCTTTTGGAAGAACGCCAAGTCCGGCCTGTCGCTGGAGATCGACAAGGACGCCAAGATTGAGGACATGGCCCGCGCCATGGGCGTCCAGCCTGAAGAAGTCGTCGATCGGATGGACGAGCAGGTCGAGAGCTTCAACAAGGGCTTCGACAAGTCGATCCTGCTGCAAGGCATCACCGCCAAGCCGATGCAGGTCACTCTGCCCTCGCCGGAGCATTTTTGGGCCGCTCCTCTCCAGTCCTTCGCCGCTTCCATCTCTATGCCGATGAAGATCCTTGTCGGATCGCAGTCGGGAGAGCGGGCCAGCACCGAGGACGCCGCGGAGTGGAACAAGACCGCCATGTCGCGGCGCACCGGGTTCACGATCCCCAACATCATGACATTCGTCCGCCGACTGGTGCGTTTCAGCATTCTGCCCGAGAGGGATTGGCACCTCGATTGGGCCGATCTGACTGAGACCTCGCAGGAGGCCAAGATCGCACTGGCCGACAAAATGGCCGACGTGAATCAGAAGATGAAGGACACCGGAGAGGTCGTCTTCACGCCCGAAGAGATGCGCGGCGTCACCGGGCGGGAGCCGTTGAGCGACGCCGAGAAGTACCGCGACGACGAGGAAGACGACGCAGACGCCCTGGGCGCCATCACCAAGCCTGAAGACGAGCCCGCCAAGGCCGCCTGACCCCCATTACAATCGGAAGGAGGCGCGCGTGCATCAGCATGACGTGAACGCCCGCACGTTCGTCGTGAACAAGGGCGTGACCCCCGGCGATCAGGTCCGGGTCAACATCCGCACCCTCGCCAACTCTGCCGCGATCCGGAAGGAAAAGCGGAACGGCCGGGACGTGATCATCGTCCCCTCGGCCACCCTGCCGGACGACGTCGTCATGAACGACATCCTCTATCCGGCCGCCGAGATCGCGAAGTCGTTCAGAACGCTGGAGCGCACCCCCGCGCCGCTGGGCCACCCGTCGGTCAACGGCAAGTTCCTGTCAGCCCGTGATCCTGAGGGCCTGAACCAAGGCTGGATCGGCGCTTGGAACGAGAACGTCCGGCAGGAGAAGGGCCGCGTCCTGCTGGACAAGGTCATCGACGTGGAGCGGGCGAACCAGTCCGATGGCGGCAAACGCGTCCTCGCGGCCATTGAGGCCGGAGACCCGGTCCACACCTCTACCGGGCTGCTGGCAATCATGGACGCTGCCAATGGCGATGTCCCCTACAAGTTCACCGCTCGCGACATCGAGTTCGACCACGACGCCATCCTGCTCGACGAGGACGGCGCTGCCACCCCCGAGCAGGGCGTCGGCATGATGGTCAACTCGGCGGGCAAAGAGATCGGCGTCATCAACAGCACCCTCACCGAGGATGCTGAGCGTGGCGTCGACTGGGCGCTGGATCACCTCGCCCAAGCTCTGGAGCGCCGCGAACGTGCGGGGATCCTTGAGCGCCTGAAGACCGCCCTCTTCGAGGTCCTTCGCGGCCAAGAGCGGGAACAACCCTCCACCAACAAACTGAAAGACGAGGACGACATGGACAAGGTCCAGTTCGACGCGCTTTCCCAGAAGGTTGACGCCCTCTCGGAGAGCACCAAGCCCGAAGCCATCGCTGCGGCGATCGGCAACGCGGTCACCGAAGCCCTGAAGCCGGTCACCGACCAGCTCACGGCCCTCCAGAACGACAGCAAGGCCAAAGACGAGGCTGAGCTGGCCGATCTGCGGGCAAAGATCGTCAAGGCTAACCTGCTCGACGAGGCCACGGCCGGCGAGCTGACCCTGAACGCCGCCCGCGCCCTGGCCCCTAAGGCTGAGCCGGGCCAGGCCGCGCCCATCGCCAACGGCGGCTTCAAGCTCCCGACCTCTGGCGGCAAGCCGGAGTTCAAACTCCCGAAGGCGGAGGCGAAGTAAGATGGCCCGCTACAACAAGATCTTCGCCGGCCCGGTCACCGAGCGCACGCCGCAGGTCCGTGAAGCCCCTGCCGCCGACGGCAACATCAAGCCCGGCAACCTGATCGTCCTGTCCTCGGGAGAGTTCACCCGCGCCGGCGCCTCGACCGTCGGCAAAGTCTGGATCGCCCAGGACAACTATCTGGCCGGCAAGGGCGTCGAAGACGCCTACGCCGCCGATGACGTCGTGATCGGCATGGAGCTGCTGGACGAGCAGTTCTTCAACGGCCGCGTGGCCACCGGCGTCAACATCTCGGCCGTCGGCACCGCCCTCACGCCGGGCGCCAATGGCACCTTGGCCATTGCTAGCACTTCGGACCTCGTCATCGGGTACGCCGAGGAAATCTACAACAACGCCTCGGGCTCTGATCAGCTCGTCCGGTTCCGCGCCGCGACGAATGGTCAGCTGACCGCCGCCTCGTAAGGGAGCACCGACGATGCGCTACTTCGACGAACAGCTCGTCGCCAACTCCCGTCCTCACCAGCAATGGTGGGGCGAGGTCAGCATGGCCCGCGAGCATTTCCACCGCACGGAAGACGCCCACGCCGAGCTTTACGGCAACGTCTCCGGCACCGCACTGAACGCCTCCATCCTGCCGCGCGACGCCTGGCTGGAAATGGACACCATCACCCGCCGCGTCATGCGTGATGACGGCGGCGAGGTGTTCATGGCCGACCTGATGCCGCTGGCCAAGGCGGTGAGCATCGGCAAGCTGGTCCACATGACCCGCGTGGCCTCGGACTCCAACAACCCGGTCGTCCGGTCGCTGTCGGGCCAAGTGCCGGTGCCGATGGACAAGGTGGTCTACGACTACCGCGGCGTGCCCGTTCCGATCTTCGCCGACGGCTACGGCCGCGAATGGCGGGAATGGAACACCCTGCAGTCGGAGAACTTCGACGCGCTGGCGGACGATCAGGAAGCCTCGCTGGACAAGCTCCGCCGTAACATGGCCGACTATGTCCTGGATGGTGACGCCTCGATCACGTTCCAAGGCTACGGCGCGAAGGGCATCCGCACCTCGACCTATTCCAAGGTCATCAACCTGGGCTCGGCCGGCGGCGGTGCCAACATCGACCTGACCTCGCCCGCGACCACCACGGACGCGATCATCTCGTTCTTCAGCAACACGTTCGGCGCCATGCTGGATGCGAACCTGATCACCGAGCGGGTCAACGTCTACGTCTCGCCGGAGATCGCTCGCAACCTCGACCGGGACCTGTCCACGTCGAGCGGCTTCAAGGACGGCTCGCTGTGGGAGCACCTGGAGAAGAACCGCCGCATCAACAAGATCGCGGTGACCTTCAAGCTGACCGGAAATGCGTTCTTCGGCTTCGTGCCGCGGCCGCAGGTCATCCGCCCGATCATCGGGATGGCCGTCAACACCACGGCGATGGCCCGCCTGAACCCGACCGACAACTATCAGTTCCTCAACATGGGGGCGATGGGTCTGGAGATCGGGGCCGACTACAACGGCAAGTCCGGCGTGTTCTACACGACTGACCTCGACTAACCCGGCTGGGCCTCGGCTTCGGTCGGGGCCCTTCCTCTTTTCAGGAAGGAGCGCGGCATGCGCATCAAAATCACCGGCTCGGGGATCTTCAACTCCGAGGGCCAGGAAATCGAGGTCGGCACCGAGCTCGATGTGAAGAATGAACCGACCGGCTGGGCGGGCCGCTACGAGATCATCTCGGGCGGCAACACCAAGGGCAAAAAGGGCGTCACCAACCCGAAGGACGGCGACACCAAGGGCCTGAAGGCCGAGCATCACGGCGGCGGGAAGTTCAAGATCACGCGGGGCGAGGAAACCCTGCTGTCGGACCTGTCGAAGGCTGATGCCGACGCCTTCAACGCCCTGTCCGAAGAGGACAAGGCCGCCTTCGTGGCCGACCAGAAGAAGTCCTGACCGATGGCCTACGGGAGCGACAGCGGGTTTTCGGACTGGATGGCCGCTCGCGGCCACACCCTGCCCGCTGGCGCTCCCACGCCTGCCGTTCTGCGGCAGCGCGCCACCGACTACATCGACGCCGTCTACGGCCCTCGCCTGATCGGGGACCAGACCGTCGATCCGCTGCTGACCGCGCTGGAAACAGCGACCTATGTCGCGGCTTGGCATGAAGCGAACAACCCGGGATCCCTGTCCTCCGCCGCCAGCGCCTCGGGCGCGGTGAAGCGTGAGAAGGTCGATGTCCTTGAGGTCGAGTATTTCGAGGGATCGGGGGACGCGGCGGCGGACGCCACGGTCCGGCTGACCCTGATCGAGGGCATCCTGGCCCCGTACCTGCGCCCGGTTTCGGTCGCGGGCTTCGGCCTTTGGGCGGTCGGATGACCTTCGACTACGCCCGGGCGGCCCAGACGGCGCAGCGCCTGCTGCAGACCTTCGGCGCCACCGGCGCGATCCGCCGCCAGTCTCCGGGCACGGGCCCGTCCTACGACCCGGGCGAGCCGACCCTGACCGACTATCCCTGCACCCTGGCCCTGACCAAGTTCTCCAACCGGGAAATCGACGGCGCGCGCATCCTCGCCACGGACCGGAAGGCGCTGGTCTCCCCGGCGGTTGAGGAGGAGCCCACGACCTCCGACTTGCTGGTGACCGCCAGTGGTGAGAAACTGACCATCGTGAACGTCATGGTGCTTCGGCCCGAGACGGCGACGGTTCTCTATCAGCTGCAGGTCAGAGCATGAGCAAGATCACCGTCCGTCGTCATTCCGATCTGGACCTTGGCCTTTCCAAGGCGCTCCGTGACGGCCACCGCGTCGTCGTGGCGGATAGCGGCGGCCCGGAACGTCTCAAGCTGACCGCGCGGCGATGGCTTCCGCAATCTAACCTGATCCGCTTCGAGGCCACCCCGTGACCGACCACAAGGCCGACATGGAGAAGGCGACCGCAACGCTCGTTGAGCTCACGGCTGTCGCTCGCTCCTATCAGGCCGCCGTCCTGCGCGGTGCGGATCAGGCTGAAACCGAGGCCGTCCGGGGCAAAGCCCACGACCTGCTGGACGCCTACCTCGACCGGCAGGCCGACGCGGCCCGCGCCGTGCTGAGCATCCTGAAGGGATAGACCCTTGGCCAGAACCCGTGCGCAACGGCAGCTCTATGCCGAGCTGCTGGAGCGCTATGGGCGACTGGTGGCGGACGCCTTCATGAAGGCCGTCGACGATCTGAAGCGGGGGGCTGAGCTCCAGCGGGTCATCGCCTACATTGAGGCCCGGGACATCGAGGCGGCGCTGGACGCGCTGCACATCGACCCGGAGGCCTTCAACGAGGTCGCGGATCGGATCAGGGAGGCCCACGCCGAGGCGGGCAAGATCACTGCCGCTGCCATGCCGCGCCGCCGCCCGGACGGGACGGCTCTGGTGATCCGGTTCGACGGCCGCCACCCGGAGGCGGAGGCCTGGCTCTCGCGCCAATCGTCCGACCTCATCACCCGGATCACGACGGAACAGCGCGATCTGGTCCGGACCAGCCTGACGGAGAGCCTGTCCCGGGGCGTGAACCCGCGTCAGGCCGCTCTGGACGTGGTCGGGCGGGTGAACCGGGCGACGGGACGACGTGAGGGCGGTGTGCTGGGCCTGTCAGGCCCGCAGGAGCAGTACGTCCGGAACGCCCGGGACCAACTGGCCTCCAGCGACCCGGCGGACCTCAGGGCCTATCTGACGCGGGCACGAAGGGACCGTCGGTTCGACCGATCGGTCACGAAGGCGATCCGCGAAGGCCGACCGGTGGACCCGGAGATCGCGGCCAAGGCCATCACCGCCTATGAGCGCCGGCTCCTGAAGCTGCGCGGCGACCTGATTGGCCTGAACGAGACCTTTTCAGCTCTGGAGGCGGCCAAGCTGCAGACCTACGAACAGGCCATCGCCTCCGGGAAGCTCCAAGAGGGCACGGTCACCAAGGTCTGGCGCCACCTCGGGGCCCTGCACCCCCGGGTCCAGCACCTCGCCATGAATGGTCGCAGCGTCGGGCTCCGGGAAGACTTCGTCATGCCGGACGGGACGCGGATGCGCCACGCCCACGACCCGGAAGCGCCGATCCGCCACAACGCGGGCTGTCACTGCCAAACTGACTACCGCGTCGACTGGTTCGCCGGGCTCCGCTGATGGCCCAAGGATCCTTCTCCGCCCAGATCAGTGCATGGGGGACGAAGGCCAAGGCCATGCTGCACGCCGTCCGAGCCGACGCCGTTCAGGACATGGTCGCCGTCATGCAGACCCCCGGGCCAAGCGTGGCCAATCCGGGCGGTGGCGCTGGCGGCAACATGCCGGTCGCGTCGGGCTTCTTGCGGGCCTCTCTGGTCGCGAGCCCGGGCTATGACGTCCCGGCGGCCACGGCCAACCCGAACCCGGACGGCAAGTTCAGCTACGACGGCGCCCAGATCAACCTTGTGATCCAGGGCGCGGATTTCGAGACCCCGATCACCTTCGCCTACACCGCCGTCTACGCCCGCAAGATGGAGGAGCGCTACGCCTTCGCCCGTCTGGCGACGCAGCGCTGGGGGCAGTTCGTGTCCGCCTCCGCCGCGAAGGCCGAGGCACTGGTGACCTCCAGCCAGCAAGGGTGAGCCCATGCCTGACCCCGCCGAGGTCGCCAAGCTGCTGCTGGCGCGCTGCGCGATCCTGTCGGTCGGATCGCCGGTTCTGCCGGTGGCCATGCCCGACGTCCCGTTCCCCCCACCGTCGGACGGCAAGTATCTCCGGGTCAGCCTGTTCAACAACGCCCCGGCTTGGGAGGGCATGAACTCCGGCCGGATGGATCAGGGCCTGCTGCAGGTCACCGTCGTCTGGCCGAAGGGCAAAGGCGTCATTAAGGCCCGGGAGGTCGCGGCCGACGTCATGGCCCACTTTCCCAAGGGCCTGAAGCTGGTCAACGCAGGCGCAAAGGTCCGGATCAACCGCGAGCCTTGGGCCGGGTCTCCGATCCTGGACGACAACGCCAGTCTGGTCGCCATCACCATCCCGTGGGTCGCCGTCTAACGGTCCCCGGTCGCCCTCAATCCGCGTGGGCTGCGGACCCCCAAAAATCACAGGAGAAACCGAATGGCCATCGGCACTTCGGAGGGTTCGGGCGTCTTCATCGGCCCCGTCACCACTGCCACCACTGAAGCGGCTCTGGCCGCGCTCACCTATGTCGAGATCGGCAGCGTCGAGAGCATCGGCGAGTTCGGGCCGCAGGCCAACGACTCCGCTTTCACCCCGCTCAAGGGGCCGAGCGTGCAACATCTGAAGGGCGCCATCGACAACGGCATGCTGCCGATCGTCTACGCGCACGACCCGCTGGACCCGGGTCAGATCGCCCTGCGCGAAGCCGCCGGAACGAAGTACCAGTACGCCGTCAAGATCGTGCTCGCCGATGAGGCCGATGAGAACGACACCCCGACCGAGTTCTACGCTCGTGGCCCGGTGTTCGGGAACCGGATGAACGTCGGCGGCGCCAACGACGTGACCAAGCGCACTTCGAATGTCGGCCTGAACATCTTCGTCGAGAAGCCCGGCGAAGCGGTCGCCTAAGCCTCCCCCTCAACTCTAACGGCAGGCGCGACCTGCCGTCCTTTTCCAGGACACGACTATGGACCTCGCTGAACTGAATACCGTCGAACTCGCCAACGAAGGCGTGGTGATGCACGTCCGCGGCCCGCTTGGCCCGGTCTATGAGACCGACGATGAAGGCAAAGAGATCGTCGACGGGGACGGCAAGCCGGTTCCGGTGACCATCACCCTTCTCGGCGACGACAGCGACCGCATGGTCCAATACGACCGCGAGCAGTTCAACGAAGGTCTGAAGGGCGGCACCGCCATCACCGCCGTGTCGGTGGAAACGAAGGCGATCAATCGCTTGGCCCACGCCACGGTCGCCTGGTCGGGGATCAAGTGGGAGAAGCAGGTGCTCTCCCTCACCCCTGAGAACGCTCGGCTTATCTATCGCAAAGTCCGCTGGCTGCGGGCGTCCGGGCAGCAGTTCGTCAGTGACCGGGCAAATTTCTCCAAGGCCTCGCCGACAGCCTAACCGCCTTCGCCGAGGCTGTTGCCAGCGGGACGCCGAACAGCCGGCTCCCGCCCTTCCCTGAGGCCCTGACCTATATCTGGCAGGACTTTTCGGAACTGAAGAAGACCAAGCTCGCCGGGTTCGCCGGACAGCAGATCACATGGGCCGAGCTGAACGCCTACGGCGCCGCCCACCCCGGCGGCCTGTCTTTCTGGGACAAGACCCTGATCCGGCGTCTCGATGACGCCGCCGAAGCGGCCAAACACGGCACCCCGAGCAAAACCAAGCCGACCGACGTGGCCGGAATGAAGGCGTCCCTGCGCGCGGTCATCAAGGCCCGCGAAGCGAAGCGGCAGAAAGAGGAGGGCTCGCCATCACCGACCTAGCCACCCTCGTTGTTCGCGTCGAAACTCTGGAGGCCCGCATAGCGACCCAGAGCCTGGACGGCCTGACGGAAGCGTCCAAGCGTACTGAGACGGCGACCGACCGGCTGGCGAACGCCTCGCGCTTTGCTACGGACGCCCAGAAGCAACACCGCATGGGCGTTCAGCAGCTCGGGTATCAGTTCAACGACTTCGGGACGCAGGTTTCTACCGGCATCAACCCCATCGTCGCCTTTAACCAGCAACTCGGCCAAGTCGGCTTCGCCATGTCCCAGATGCAGGGCAAGGCGGGCGCCGTGGGGGCGTTCCTCGCGGGGCCTTGGGGCGCGGCGATCACCATTGCGGCCGCCGTCCTCGGCGGTCTGATCGCGAAGACTATCGAGGAAAGCCGTGCGCTGGACGATGGGGTGAAAAAGCTCCGGGAGGAGGCGGAGGAGACCGATAAGGCACGCCGGGCAAAGGAGGCCTTCGCACGGTCCGCCGAAGGCGTGAGCGCTGCCATCCGGGAGATGAACGAGGAGCTCGGCAAGTCGACCCGGTCCTCGCGCGAGGCCGAACGGCAGGCGCTGTCTAGCGCCCAGACCAACCTCCGGACCGTCCTGGGTCTCCGAAACGAAATCGCCACACGCATCGAACTGCGCAGGCAACTGTATCTGGATGCCATCGCGGTCCAAGGCCTCGCCGCAGCGGGGGGCGGCGATGGTGCGGAGCCCTGGACTGTCCGCGCGGCGCGGGCTGGCCTTGCCCAGGCCGAAGCTGATGCCGCCAAGAACAGCGCTGACCGCGAGGCCGCAGCAAATGCTGTCCGTCTGGCTAGCATCCCTATCGCCCAGCGCTACGCCGACGAGATGTCCTCGGCTGCAGGTCGGATCAACCGCCAGTACGACCAGATGCGGGACTCGGCCGTCGCTGCTGCCCGAGGGAACGATCAGCTCAGCGCCAGTCTCGCAAACAGCCTGCTGGCCATCGAGAACCGCCGTCAGGCAGAGTTGGCGGCGAACAGCGAAGCCCAGCGGCAGGCCGGCCGCACCCCTCAGAGGACGGAGGCCGAACGCGAGTACGACCGCCTGATCGAGCGCTCTCGCGACTATATCGTCCAGATGCAGCACGAGCGCGAGGAGATGGGCCTTTCCGAGACCCAGCTCATCCGCCTGAACACGAGCCGCCGGGCCCGGGAGCTTATCGAGACCGGAACCGCAGACGCCGTGGCGCTCGCCGGGCAGCTGGTGGATGAGGCCGAGCGCCTGATTGCCGCGATCAACTCTGCCGAGGTGCAGGTACTCGCCCCCATCCCGAGGGTGAACCTGCGGCCCCTGACCGCTGATCAGGACCTCATTATCGCGAAGACGGAGGCTCTCGCCGACCAACTCCGCCAGATCGACATGCTGGCCCAGGACGCCGCCTACGGAATGGCCTCGGCGTTCGGTGAGGCGGGCGACGCACTCGGCCGGATGCTCACCACCATGACGGCCTATCAGTCGCGGCAGGCGGAAATCTCGCTGGACGTTCAGCAGAAGCGGATGAGCGAGGCGGCTGCTGACCGAGAACGGGCTGCAGCCCAGGTCGGCATGTACGGCGACATGCTAGGCGCCGCGCGCGGGTTCTTCGATGAGTCGTCGGACGGTTACAAAGTGCTGCTGACCGCCGAGAGGGCGTGGCGGGTCTTCCAGCTTGGCATGTCCATCGCCGCGATGGTGCAGGATGCGACCGAGACTTCTTCCTCGATCGCGAACAGTGCGGCACGAGGAACGGCCTCGGCGGCGGCCGGCGCTGCCAACATGTTTGAACAGATGGGAGCGTACGCGTTCCCTCTGGTCGCGGCGATGGTCGCCGTGCTCGCCGGGTTCGGCCTCAGCACTGGCGGAGGAAGCGGGAAGTCGAGCGGTTCAAAAGGCGCTGGATCTGGAGGTGCGGCCGAGACGACTGACGCCATTCGCCAGACCAATGCCAGGGAGAGCCAGAACCGAGAGTCCTACAACGCCTCGCTGGCCAGTACGATCGAGGTGAAGGTCACGGCCGACCGGGACGGCCTGAATGCCTATGTGGTCGGGACGGCGGAAGAGGTCGCCCGGCCCATCGCCGCACAAGCCGGGGCTATCGCGGTGGGCGCGGCCCGGTCCGCTGTCGCCGCTGACATCGAGCGCCGCGAAACCTACGGACTGAACAAGGGCCGCGGCTGATGACTCTCCCGGCAGGCCGTGACAGGGTGCCGGCGGGAGGATCGTGCATGAGATTGATGATGGTGGGGGCGCTCGCCCTGGCAGTGGCAGGGTGCTCCGATCCGGTCAAAGACGCCCAGCGCGAGCTGGAAATCATCGAGAACACGAAGGGGTCTTCAGCACAGCTTTGCGCGGCAAGGGAAAAGCTGGCCACCGCCTATCTGAAGACCCACGACGAAAAGGCGTACGAGGAGGCAAGGCTGCGTGCCAGCATCCAGTGTATGAACGCCGAGCTTGAACGGCGTTACGGGGTCGCCCCAGCCGACCCTACTTCGGGCTCAGAAGCCCCTTCTCCACCAACCGACGAATAGCCTCAGCGTGTGATGGTCGGCCCTTGGGGCGGTTCTTCGGAGCCGCCCTTTTCAATTGGAGATGCATCTTGGTCCGCATCCTTCCTGAAATGCCTCTGGTCACGGTTCAGCCGGACATCGTCTCGTCCCGGGTCAACCAGAGGAGCGCCACCGGGGGCAACGCCCAGCGCATCGGACGCAAGGGCAGCCACTTCCGCATCGACTTCGTCTCGGAGCCTCTGGACCCGGATGAGGCCCGCCAGTGGGGCGACCTGCGGGCGGAGGATGACGTGGTCCGCATCCCGGTTCCGCAACCCGGTCTGGACATCGGTGCGCCGGGCACGGACTGCACCGTCACCGGTGGCCCCCAGTCCGGCGCCAACCTGACGATCACCGGCCTGACGCCGCACTATGCGATCCGCAAGGATCAGCTGCTGAACCACTATGCTTCGGACGGCTCGGTGCGCCTGTACCGCGCCCGCTCCGAAGTGGTCGCCGACGCCTCTGGAGAGGTCACCGTCCCGCTGGAGACGATGCTGACCTGGCCCGCCTACCACAGCGACGTCATCGACTTCACCGACCCGAAGATTGAGGGCTATCCGACGGCGGACCCGTCGTCGTGGCTGATGGACGGGCACGGCTACCAGACGCTGAAGTTCTCGGTCGAAGAGCCCGGCTAAATGGACGCCACAGCCGAACTCGCAGCCCGCCAGCGCATCTGGTTCCGGGCCGTCATGGTGCGCCTGGACCTGCCCGCCGGGTCTGTCTTCCTGACCGACGGCGGCTTCGTGATCTGGGACTCGGCCGTTTACTACGGAAACCATCCCGTTCTGGGCGTGCTGGCCGGGGTTTCGGGTCTGACCAACGGCATGGTCAACCAGACCAGCCGGGTGGACATCAACATCCTGCCCCGGGACATGGACGCGGTCGCCATTCTGGCGGACGCCGCCAATCAGGGCAGCCGGATCAGGGTCTGGCGCGGGGTCATCGACTTCGAGACCGGGCTGATCGTCGGGGCCGCGACCCTGCGTTTTGACGGCGAGATCGACAAGCCCCGCTACAGCGTCGGCTCCGAGCTGATGGCGACGATTGAGTGCGGCACCCAGTCCGCCCGCCTCCTCGAACCGAACGCCGACTGGCGGCAGAACGACGCCTTCCACCGGCGGCGCTGGCCCGGCGAGGACGGCCTGATCAACGTCTCGGGCGTCGTCAAGCAAACCCGCAAGCTGGAGTGGCGCCCTTGATCGACGACCGTATCCGGCGCGCCCGGGCCGCCGAAGCCTGCTTCCGCCGGTTCAACGGCAAGCCCTTGATCATCGGCAAGAACGACTGCGTGAAGTTGGCGACCCATGCCCTGATCAAGATGGGCCACGGCTCAGGGCCGGTGAAGGGCCTGCGCTACGCCAACCTGAACCAGGGCGTCCGGGCGCTGAAGCGCGCCGGGTTCAGCACGGTGATGGAGGGTCTGGACGCCATGGGCCTGCCCCGGATCGCCCCGGCCATGGCGATGCAGGGCGACATCTTCGCCCTTGAGACCAACCCGGAGGTCGAGAACCCGTTCGGCCCGGCGCTGGCTGTCGCGATGCCGAACGGGCGCTTCCTCGGGTTCATAGACGACTCGGTCTGCCAGACCGCTATTGCGACCCGCTACATCGCAGCCTGGAGGCTCTGATGTACGTCTGGGCAGGGATCGTCGCGGTCGGCAACTACATCGCTTCAGCCTACTCCGCTGTGGCCGCCGGGACCGCCACCGCCGCGCAGCTTGCGACGGTCGCGGCAGTTTCGACGACTGTGAGCGTCGGCATCGGCGCGGCCACAGCCCCTTCCCTGCCCAGCCAAGGCGCGAACGTCGAATGGACCGCTGATCCCGACGCCCCGATGCACTTCGCCCTCGGCCGGATCGGGGTCGCGGGCAACATCATCGACGCCGGTGTCTTCGGCACGAACGACATGTACGTCAGCTTCGTCGTCGAATGTGGCTCGGCGGGTCCGATCAAAGGGTTCGAGAGCTTCAAGGCCGACGACAACGTCGTGACCATCGGGGCTGGAACGGCGGTCACGTCCGAGCCATTCGCAGGCGAGATGTGGGTCGCCCGGACCCGGGGCCTCCAGCCCGATGTCGCGATGTCGATGCCGACCGGCCTGCAGGACGGATCGACGTGGTCTCAGTGGGGATCGGGCCGCAGGCTGTCGGGAACCTACGGCTATCTCGTCACGATGGCCGAGAATTCAAAAGGGTCAGCCTACACCGGCAAGATCCCGTCGTTCATGAACGTGATCGAGGGCCTGTTCTGCTACGACCCCCGCTATGACAGCACCTATCCCGGCGGCTCCGGGACCTGCCGTCTCAACGACGCTTCGACCTGGGTCTATAGCCAGAACCCGATCATCCACGGCCTGAAGTGGGCGCTGGGCCTCTGGGAGGGGCCGACCCTGAAGGGCGCGCCGGCGCATGGCAGCACGACCGATTTTCAGGTCGGGGGCGTCGGGGCCAAGGTCGAGAACATCCTCGTCTCGACCTTCGTGGAGGCCGCGAACATCGCGGACGCCAACGGGTGGACCAGCGCGGCCTGGCCGTCGACGGATGACGACAAGATCGAGGTGCTGCGCAAGTTCCTCGAGACCGGCGGCGCCAGCTATGCCGAGATCAACGGCATGATGGCCTGCATCCACCGCGCCACCCCGCGCGCGCCGGTGTTCGCCATCACCGGAGCCGACACCGCAGGCCCGGTCGAGATCGACGCCACCTCGTCACGGCTGAACCGGATCAACACCATCCGCCCTCGCTTCCTCAGCGAGGCCAACGACTGGCGCATGACCGCCGTGACGGAGGTGACCCGCTCGACGTGGAAGCTGGAGGACGGCCAAGGCATCCCGGTCACCCGCACCCGGGGCATGGACTACGACTTCTGCGACCAGTCCGTGCAGGCCCGGACGCTGGCGGCGCTGGACATCGCGCACAGCCGCGAACCGATCCGGGGCAAGGTGCCGCTGCGCATCTACACCAACCCCCAGCCGGGCGACTGCTTCATCTTCGATGAGCCGGACTTCGAGCTCGCCGACGTCAAATGCATCGTCACCAGCGTCGAGGACGACACCGACAATGACCGCCTCGTCGTCAGCTTCGAGAGCGAGACCGACGAGTTCTATACCTGGGCCTACAGCCAGACCGGCGCGACGCCCCCGACGCCGCCTTCGATCGCCAGCGACCCCCGTCTCGTCGCGGCCCCGGCGCCCGGCGACTGGACGGTTGAGCCCCAGCCCGCGGGCCTGAACGGTCAGGTTCCCGGGTTCTTCCTTGTCGGCGAGTCATCGAACGCCACGATCACCGGCATCCGGGTCGAGATCGGCATCACCGCTCTGGGGCCTTGGCGCGAGACCTATGTCGGCCTGCCCACGGCCGAGCGCATCCCGATTACCGGCATCCAGCCCGGTCAGGACTACTATGTCGCCGTTTCCAACGTCCGGGGCAGCAACACCTCCGCCCGCCGGGTCTACGGACCGGTGACCGGTCCGGACTCGGTGTCTGGCAGCTTCATCGGACAAGGCGACCTCGCAGTCCTTGATGAGGCCGACACCCCGCAGATCACCCCGAACGCGGTCACCAATCAGCTGTCGGCCTACACCTCGGCCACCCAGACCCTGACGGGCACGACGAACAAGACGATCCAGACCCTGACCTTCACCACCACGGGCGGGCGGCTGAAGATCGGGGCGAACTTCTTCATGTCGATCTGGCACCCGACTGCCGGGGGCATCGACGCCTGGATCAGGATCGTTCGGTCCTCGCCGTTCGGCGGCAACTACTTCGACCAGACCATCTCGGCCATCGGCGGCGACTTCATCTCCGGCTGGCAGACGCCGACTGTCACGGCGAACCTCGCGGCCGGCACCTACACCTTCGACGTCGTGATCTCGCTGTCGAACAACGACGCATCGGTCCAGACCGTGCAGTCGGCCCTGCTGACCATCGAGGAGTTCAAGCGATGAGCGCCCGGGCCATTCTGGTGGACCCGACGACGGGCGTGATCCTGCGGGTGCTGTCCGGCGAGCCGACCATGTTCGCCCAGCAGGTCGCCGGGTCAGAGCTTCTGTTCGCCATCACCGATGATCCGGATGGGCTGATCGACGACCGCAACCTGATCATCTCCGAGACCGGGGAATGGGAAGTCCTGCCCGGTGCGCCGGAGGACTTCGCCGTCCCGACCTCGCTGGTCGAGTTGATCGCGCTCTAGCCCCACCGCTCACGGAGGCCCGCCCATGGCCATCCCCGCCCGCCTGGACCTGAAGGCCCGGCGCAATACCCCGTTCTCGTACGAGTTCACCTTCAGCGATGACGGGGACCCGCAGGACTTCACCGGCGCCGTGGTGGCCATGCAGGCCCGCCTCTACGGCGCCCAGCCCGGGGATCCTCTGATCGATCTGGCGGAGGTGTTCGCCCCGGTCACCGAAGGCCTGATCGTGGAACCGGGCTCGGTGCAGGTCTGGATCGACGAAGCGTCCCTGATGACCCTGCCGACCGGTCCCGCCGGGAGCGACGTCACCCTCCAGTACGATCTGAAGGTCCAGCTGCCCGGCTCCGTGGCCGAAATCTGGGCCGCCGGGACCCTGACCGTTTCGCCGGGCGTGACCGACCGGCTGACCCTTCTGACCAACGAAGGCGGCGCATTCCTCACCAATGAGGACGGCGCCTACCTGACCGGAGAATAGAGCCTTGGCACGTCAAGCCTTCAGCGATTTCGCCCCGAACCTGTCCGCCATCGAGGACCTCTCCTTCGCGGCTGGCAAGGGCCTGTACTGGACCGGGGCCGGAAGCCCCGCCCTGTACGACCTGACCTCATTCGGCCGGTCCCTTTCGGCGGCCGCCGACGATGAGGAAGCCAGAGAAGCCCTCAACCTCGTAATCGGGGTCGATGTGCAGGCCTTCTCGGACAATCTGGCGTCCTTCGGCGGGCTCACGCTGGCCGCCAACAAGATCGTTTACGCGACCGGTCCCGGTGCGGTGGCTCTGACGGATTTCACACCGGCGGCCTGGACCAACTGGACGCCGACCATCACGACGACGACCCCGGCGGGATCGGGCTTCTCCGCGACGGTCACGACCGCCAAGTACGCCAAGAACGGCCGAACCGTTCACGTCGCCCTGAATGTGACCCTGAGCAATCTCGGATCCGGTCCGGCGGCAAGCGGAAACCTCACCGTCACCCTGCCGTTCCCCGCCGCCAATGCGGCGCAGGGCTTCGGCACCGAGAACGCCCTCACGGGTCACATGGTCCAAGGCAACGTCTCGGCGGAGACCAATGTCCTGACGATCAAGAAGTATGACGCCTCGACTGTGGTCGCGACCGGCGCTCAGGTCCGCCTGACGATGACCTATGAGGCCACGGCCTGATGACGGCGACCGTCTCCCTCAACGCCTTCCGGAATGTCCCCTTCCCTCCGGAAGTTCTGACCTTCTCGGAAGGCGGAGCGCCGCGGGACTTCACGGGCAAGACCTTCGCCATGGACGTCCGGCAGGTTGCCGGGACCGGCGTCGCCCTGATCAGCCTGAACACGGCTCCGAACGGCACGGCGAACGGCGTCAGGGCCGTGGACGCGGCGGCGGGCCAGCTGCGCATCCAGATCGACCAGACCACCATCGCGTCCGTCTACGACGCCATCGCCACCCGCGCCGGTGAGGTGGTGGCTCTGGTCTATGACCTGCTGGTGATCGACAGCGCCGGGGTGCCGGAAGCGATCATCGAAGGCCCGTTCATCATCGAGCCGGGGGTGACGCTGTGACCGAAGTAAGCCGTTCCGACCGCGTGATCGAACTGAACACGCAAGGCGGACGCGGCCTGAGCGCCGCCGACATCATCCGCCGGGACCTGGCCCTGCCGCAGGAGGCGACGGACATCGAGGCGATCTACGCCCTCACCGGTCAAGGCCGTCTGATCAACCTGTTCCGGACCGGAGCGTCGACGGACAACGCCGTGGTCGCCGACCCCGAGCACTCCGTCTCCATGCCCGTCCTGTCGGCGGCCGACCTGTATCAAGTCCACATGGTCGGCTCGAACACGGTCAACAACCCGACCCTGAACGCCGGCGGGCTGGGCGCCAAGCCGATCCGCAACAGCGGCGGCGATCCGGTGGCTGTCCCGGCGTGGGTCGATAACACCCACCTGATCCTGAAGTATGACGTGGGCAACGACGAGTTCCGGATCATCGTCCGGGGCCAGTCTGCCGCCGACGTGAACGTCCGGGTGTCGGAGTATCTGACCGTCGTGCAGACCAACACGTCCGCCGAGAACAAGGGCAACCGCTGGGTCGTCGCGCCCCCGGCGGGAGTGGTCGCCAGCACGGCGGACCTGACCACCCTCGCCTTCGTGGTGGCCTATGAGCAGGGCGAAGGCGGGCTCCTGATGGACGCCTCTGCCGTCTTCGCCGGAGCCGAGCTGTGGCAGGTCCTCTGGCCGTCCGGAAATCAGGTCACGCCAGGCGAGCTTCCGGTCGGGACCCTGGTCGAGATCAAATACGCCTCCACCGGTCCGCTGATCGGTCGCGGCGTGATCACGTCCCCGCCCGAGCCGGGGTCCGGCGGAGAGGTCAGCGCCTACGACGCCCGCCGGGCCTTCTACACGGCCCGCAACATCCAACTCGCCGCCATCGGATAAGGGGTGCCCATGACCGTCTATCACACCTGCCTCATGGACACGGACGCTGAGGTCAAGAAGTTCTTCAGCACGCCCATCGGCACCCTCTCCACCCCCGCGGCGGCGGAGCGGGTGACCTTCGACGGCACGTCCTATCTGCGCATCCCGTTCGGCACCGAGACGCCGGATGCGACCTTCGCGGGCTCGGGCGGCGGCACCGCCTACGCCGACATGGTCGCGGCGGCGGGCAGCTACTCCGAGGGCGACGTCGCCTACTGCTACGACGACGATTCCAGCGAGGACGGCCGCTACGTCCTGACCAGCGGCGTCTGGGTGAAGACCGGCCAGAAGGCGCCGCTCTACGCCTACGACGACAACCACATGAGGATCGTCAACGATCTGTTCCTGCTGATGCAGTCCTGCTTCAACACCGGGCACCCCGCGCTCACCTCCGATGGGCCCGGGGCCTTCGTGGACAAGGTCGCCTACCCGAACGTGACCGACATGACCGACCACATCATGCGGATCACGATGCGGGCGGTCGATTTCAGGTTCCCGTCGGACTTCAAGATCGGGATGCACATGCAGGGCGAGTTGACCACGGCCCCGCGCATCGGGACCGGCAATGGCGGGCTGGGCGGCTTCCCGGTCGTCAACGCGATGAACCACGCCGACATCCTGGGCCAGCTGGGCGCGGGCAACGCGGGCATCTACGGCGACAACACCGTCAACTATCTGGCGGACACGGGCGACGTCGAGGTGGACATCCCCTTCAGCGCCAGTGACGCGCAGTGGACGATGATGATCGGCAACGCCGACAAGGACGGGCATCAGGGCGACGCCTACACCGGGTCGAACGTCTACATCGGGACCACGGCCAAGCGTCTGGTCAGCGCCGACGTGCACAAGATCAACGCCTACCTGTGCGGCTTCCGCTGGAACCCGACGCCGGGCGTCACGGGGACCAACACGCCGCGTCCGCGCGTGGACCCGTACTTCGAGCCGACCGGGACCCTCTACGTCTCGAAGATCGAGTTCATCTCGCCCTGACGGCCGGCCACTGACGCCCCATCGACATCTCTGCGAAGACAGGAAGCCCCATGAGCCGTTCGCCCGCCCGCCCGCGCGTCGTTCCGACGACGCGAGCGCCGCACTGTCCCGAGAACGACTGCGGCCAGCAGCAGGCGGACGCGCTGAAGCGTCTGGCGGAGCATCTGGACCATCTGTTCGGACCGCCGGGCGCGGGGCCGGAGGACCAGGGCGAGGCGATGAAGGCCCTGATCACCATCGGCGAGATCGGCGGCAAGTGGCTGCGGTTCTGCGCCTTCCTGCGCAAATGGTTCCCGCGCGTCGGGTGGTGGCTGCTGCCCATTCTGGCGACCCTGCTGACGAAGGGGTCATCGGAGGCGGTTGATGCCCTGATCGCAGCGGCGACGACGGCGCTGCAGAGCTATGCGGCTGGCGGGTGAGTCCGCCCAACGGCTCAGGTCAGCATCGGCCACAGGGTCGCGACCGTCAGCAAGCCGACGACCACGATGAGCGCGCCGACCAGAAACCGCTCGAACCAGTCCGGTCCCTTCCTTCGCATTGACCTTCCCCCGCGACGAACCCGGTTCGCCTGACCACCTGCCACGACACGCCCGGAACGGCCCGCCCCGGAGCCGGTGAAGGACCGGAGCGGACCACCCGGATGGCGACCGCCGATTACAAGGCCGCCCCCCGGACTGAGACTGAGACCGGCGGTCTCTGAAAATCAACCACAAACAAGGAGGTCCAGATGGCGGAGCCGTCATGGATGGTGCTGGCGCGCGCGCAGATCGGCGTGCGCGAGGTTGTCGGGCCGAAGCACAGCCCGATCATCATGGGGTGGATCCGGGAGCTGGGGGCCAAGGTCCTTGGCGTCCCGGTGAACGATGATGAGACGCCGTGGTGCGGGACCTTCATGGCCTGGCTGATGAAGCGGTCGAACCTGCCGGCGCCCCCGATCGCGGTGCGCGCGGCCCAGTGGGGCCGGGTCGGCGGCTGGGGCCGTGAGCTGGTCGGGCCGCGGCCGGGCTGCATCCTGGTGTTCACCCGCGACGGCGGCGGCCACGTCGGCCTGTATGTCGGCGAGGATGAGACCCACTTCCACGTCCTGGGCGGCAACCAGTCCAACAGCGTCAGCATCACCCGGATCGCCAAGAGCCGGCTGGCCGACGGCGGGATGCGCTGGCCCAAGGGTCCGTTCCTGCCGTCCGTGCAGGTGGTGCGGCTGACGCCCAAGGGCGTGCCGGTGACGACGAACGAGGCGTGACCATGGCCCGCCTGCTCTCTCCGACCGGCTGGCTGGTTGTCGCCCTGCTGGTCCTCGCGGGCCTGACGCTGGGCTACTGCGCCATCACCCGGCCCGTCCGGGACGCCGCCGCCAAGGCTGAAGCCTCCGCCACCCTATCCGACGGCCGTACCAAGGCCGGTCAGGACGCCAGCGCCGTGCGCGACGGCAACGACGCCGCCAACACCGCCACCCTCAACGATGTGAAGGACGCCCAGGATGAAGTTCGCCACGCCCCTGCTGCTGACCGCGATGCTGTTGCCCGCCGCCGGCTGTGCCAGCTCAATCCGGGTGCTTGCGCCCGCTGAGGGCTGTTCGACGCTGATCGCCTCCCGCTGGGGCGAACCGGTCCCGTCTGCGGTGCTGCAGTCGTCGGACGATCCGGCGATGGACTGGCAGCTGTTCGGGATCGCCCAGACCGGCCAGTTGAACATCGCCAACCGGGACAAGGCCGATGCGCTGGAGACGATCCGGCGGTGCGAGGCCCGGGACGCGGCGGCCATCCGACAGGTCGAGCGTCCCTGGTGGCGACGATTGCTGCCCGGGTAGGCCATCATATCGGTGAGTCCACCAACATGATCCAGACGCCCCGATGAGGCGTTCCGAGCCCCGTCGCCCCTCACCGGGCGGCGGGGCTTTCAGCTATTCGGGCCGTGGCATCGGGTCTCGGTAGGGCTGCCCCCGCCCACTTGCTTCGCCTCGCGCCAGCACTTCGGTCCGATTGTCGCTCGAAATCTGAACCACCACATCCCGGTGCCGGAGGCCATCGTTCAGGGCTTTGCAGGTGGCCTTCACTCCCGATACGCTTTTGATCCAGTCGTCAGTCTGGACGGTGATCAGACCGGGCAGCTTGTTGGGATCATCGCCAGCAGCGGCGATCATCGCGTCCAAGCGGTCATTCAGGTCATCGGGTGTCATGGGCGCGGCGTATAGGCCGAGTCGCCGTCGCTCACTCTGCCGTCTCCGGCTTTCGCTGCTCGATGATCTCCAGCGCTCCGTCTGGCAGCGGCCGTTGCAGCGCCTTCGCTTCATCCCATGGCGCGCGCATCCAGACGTCCCGCTCCTCGGCCGTCGTCAGGATTACGGGCATGGCCTTGGGGTGGACAGCGCCGACCTCGGCGTTGGGCTCGCAGGTCAGGAAGCCGAACAGGTCGATGGTCTCCCATCCCGTCTTGATCTTGCGCACGCCCGACCATTGGGGGTGGTACAACCCGGCGAAGAAGGCGACGGGCTGATCCGGCAGGGCGAACCAGACCGGGCGATAGCGGCCCTCAGCGTCGCGGCCGGGCTCGCTGAAGGCGGTGAACGGGACCAGGCAGCGGTTGGCCGGACCCAGCAGGGGCTTCCAGTGGCTGCTGGAGGTGTTGCGCACATTCGTGGTGCCGCCGTCGGGCTCCATCTTCAGCAGCTGATCGAAGTCGACGTCCTTGCCCTTGGCCCGCAGTTTGTCCGCCCGCTTGGTTGCCGCGTCCAGGATGGCCTTGCGTGACGACGTCAGACCCCACCGCGCCTTCGTCAGGATCAGGCCGTTGCCATCGTGGCGCACGATGGGCGCCGGATAGTCGGGGTAGTAGTCCGCGGGCTCGAGATTGCCGACGTCGTCGGAGATGTCGTCGAACAGGTCGCGGATCGCCGCCGGGCCCGCGCGGTGGCTGTACAGATTACACATCGCCGACCCTCCAGCTGAGTAGATGGCCGATCATCTCGATAATTCGCTGTCGGACCGGCTTGTCAGAGGTGGCCACGGCGGCGAGGGCGGCGTCGGCCCAGTGATCGAAGCCCTCGTCCTGGGCATGAAACAGCGCCAAGGCCAACTGGTCCCATTGCGCGTTCATGGCCGCCAGATCGCTCCCGTGCGGCCGCCCGGCCGCGTTGAGCATGGCGGCGACCGCCTCTCGATCGGTCGGCGTGTCCGAGAACTCAGGCTCTTGAGGGCGAGGCGTGAGCGTCATGCGCGTGAGCCTGACACGGCAGAGGGAGAATGGGGAGTCGAAGCCGGGAACCCGTCGGCGGCCTTCCGGTTCATAGGGCGAGCGCCCCTTTGCTCAACGCCCGCTGAAGCCCCGCCGCTCCGTCCTCCTGCGGCGGGGCTTCTCTGCGTCTGGAGCCAAGCCGTCCGCCGGTGCATCATCCGGTAGAGCCCCTGTTCAGTCCGCAGTGGCCAGTTCCTCATCCCGGCGCGGCCATAGAAGCCGACCCAATAGGTGCAGCCCGGAGCCCTGCACGGCGGCGTCCGATCAGTCAGGTCGAGGTCGGGCCCGCACACCGCCGCCAGCCTCTCCAGATCAACCGGCCCGGTCGCGGCGCATTCCTGGCACTTCCAGTAGACCCTCACGCCCTTGGCCATGAGGTCGGCTACAGTCGCTGGCACGTCGTCGGCTCCCGTCGAAGCCATCCGACCGGGCCGAAACCCATAGCGACCGGAACGAAAACGGAACAGATGCGCGGTGTCCCGAAATAGTCCCTGACCGGCGTTTCGCGGCCCCAGCTCAGGTCAAGCCACGGCTGCATTTGCCGCAAGACGTCGCCCGGTTTTGTAAACCGAAGGTCGGGGGTTCGATCCCCTCAGCCGGCACCAGTCCCGTCAGAAGACCAGCTTCGTCCTGGCCTCATGCAGGCGCGCGAAATGCGCGGCCGCATGTTCCCCGAACAGGACCGGCTCGGACGCATGGGCGTCCTCGATCACGGCCAGGACGGCGTCCAGCGCCTCCTCACGGGAAGGCTCAAGGCCCGCCGCCAGACGTTCGATCATGTCGAGAAGAGCCGCGCGGCGTTGTCGCGCCTGGGCCTTGAGCACCTTGTCGCTGGCAGCCGCCCGGCGCGCGGGCAAGGGCTCCACATAGACCGGCACGTTCAGGAAGGCATCGTCGACCGGCGGCCCCATCACCGGCTCGGGCGGGCGAACGGACTGTACGGCGGTGTCCGGAAACGGGATCTGCAGGGGGGCTTCCCCATCCGCACCGGCCTCAGCGGCGTCATTCAGCTTGCCGCAGCGCCGGCATCGCTCGGACCGATGTCGCTCCGACCAGAAGTAGTCGTGTCTGCAGAGCAGCGGCTTGATCGTCGAAAGCATGGCCTATCCCCCCGGATGCCGGGGGAATCGGCCCTCGGGACACCCTTGTCAACCACCGGTATCCCGAAAGGCGAACCTGTCGGCGTCAGCCGCCGCCCAGGGCGACCGCCACACGGTAGGTCACGAAGGACGCCAGATAGGCCAGACCGAACATGTAGACGATCATGATCCAGGTCCACTTCAGCGAGTTCGTCTCGCGACGGACCACGCCCAGCGTCGGCAGGCACTGGGGCGCGAAAATGTACCAGGCCAGGAAGGCCAGACCCGTCGCCAGCGACCAGTTGGCGGCCAGCACGCCGGCCATCGCACCCGTCGCATTCTCGGCGTCGGCGACCGAATAGACGGTGCCCAGGGCCGCCACGGCCACCTCGCGCGCGGCCATGCCGGGGACGAGGGCCACGACCATCTGCCAGTTGAAGCCGATCGGGGCGAACAGCGGCTCCAGGGCCTGCCCGATCATGCCGGCGAAGGAGTAGTCGATGGCCGGCCCCGTCGCGCCTTCCGGCGGATAGGGGAAGGTCGACAGGAACCACACGGCAACCATCAGCGGCAGGATGATCCGGGCGGCGCGGTTGATGAAAATCTTCGCCCGGAGCCACAGATTGAACAGAACGTTCTTCAGGTCCGGCATCTTGTAGGCCGGAAGCTCCATCATGAAGGGCTCGGTCGACCCCCGCCAGAAAATCTTGCGGATGACGAAGGACACGGTCAGGGCGCTGAAGATGCCGGCGGCGTACAGGCCGAACATGACCAGACCCTGCAGGTTGACGAAGCCCCAGACGGTCTCGTTCGGGATGAAGGCGGCGATGATCAGCACATAGACCGGAATCCGCGCCGAACAGGTCATCAGCGGCGCGACCAGGATGGTGGTCAGACGGTCGCGGCGGTTGTCGATCACCCGCGTCGCCATGATGCCCGGAATGGCGCAGGCGAAACTGCTGAGCAGGGGAATGAAGGCGCGACCGTGCAGCCCCGCCCCGCCCATGATGCGGTCCATCAGGAAGGCCGCGCGGGACATGTAGCCGAAGTCCTCCAGCGCGATGATGAAGGCGAAGATGATGAGGATCTGCGGCAGGAAGACCAGCACGCTGGCCACGCCGCCGATCAGGCCGTCGACCAGGAGGCTCTGCACCAGCCCCCACAGCCCCTCGTCCGGGATCAGGGCGGCCACGCCCTGCCCCAGCCAGCCGATGCCGGCCTCGATGCCGTCCATGGCCGGGGCGGCCCAGGCGAAGACCGCCTGGAACATCACAAACAGAATGGCCCCGAGAATGAGCAGGCCCGCCACCGGGTGCAGCAGGACGCTGTCGATCTTGCCCGTCAGGGTGTCCGGCCGCTCGGGTGGCAGGACGTAGGCCTTCATCAGGCGTTCGGCCTCGCGCGCCTTGCCGCGCAGGGCCTCGGTATCGGGCGCCACCCAGGCGCTGTCGCCCAGACCCGCATTGGCCGCCAGCACCGCCTCGACCTCGGAGACCAGGTCATCGACGCCGCGACGGCGGGTCGCCACCGTGGTGATGATCGGCACGCCCAGCTCGGCGCGCAGGCCGTCCAGGTCGATGCGCAGGCCCTGACGCTGGGCGATGTCGTACATGTTGAGCGCCAGCACCATCGGACGACCGATGGCCTTGAGCTCAAGGATCAGGCGCAGGACCAGACGCAGGTTGGTGGCGTCGGCCACGGCGACGATGACGTCCGGCGGCGTCTCGCCCGCCAGCCGACCCAGCACGGCGTCGCGGGTGACTTCCTCATCCGGGCTGCGGGCGCGCAGCGAATAGGTGCCCGGCAGGTCGAGGACCGAGATCGTGCGGCCCGCGGCGGAGCGGATGAAGCCCTCCTTCCGTTCGACGGTGACGCCGGCGTAGTTGGCCACCTTCTGATGGGCGCCGGTCAGGGCGTTGAACAGGGCGGTCTTGCCGCTGTTGGGGTTGCCGACCAGAGCGACGCGGGCGGCCTTCAGCGCAACATCCATCAGGCGGCGTCCAGTTGCACGATCAGGCTGGCGGCCTCCCGTCGGCGCAGGGCGACGCGCATGTCATCGACCTTCATGGCGATGGGATCGCGACCGAACAGCCCCTCGTGCAGCAGCTCCACCCGCGCGCCCTCGACAAAGCCCAGCTCCAGAAGGCGGCGCTCCAGCTCGAGGGCGTCATCCTGATGATGGCAATGCTCGCCGACCTTGATGATGACGCCGCGGGCGCCCCTGCGGGCCTCGCTCAGTTTGAGGGTGTCGGACATGAAACTCGTATAGGCCTCGGCGCGAGGAAGGACCGCGCCATTCCTGACAGTGATTATCAGGTGCGATCCCCTGACGTCCAGTCGGATGAAGCGTCGCAGGCCGTTGCCGATGGTCGCGGTTGCGGTATCACTGGCGGCGATCCAGGAGCCCCCCATGCGCCGCCAGTTTCTCGTCTCCACGCTCGCCGTCACGATGCTCGCGAGCCTGTCCGCCTGCGGCGACGGCGCCGCGCCTTCCGCCCCCACACCCCCGCCCCGGCCCGCGCTGACGGATGCGCAGAAGGCGGTCCTGCTGGCCGCCCTGCCCGCCCCCTATGACCAGGGCGATCTGGAGAACGGCCGCCGGGTCTTCGCCCGCTGCCGCGCCTGCCACACCGTTACGGAGGGCGGCCCCAACCTGACCGGGCCGAACCTGTACGGCGTCTTCGGGCGTCAGGCGGGCGGCCTGGAGGGCTACAACTATTCCAACGCGGTGAAGTCGGCAGGCTTCGCCTGGGACGCCGAGCATCTGGACCACTGGCTGGAGAACCCGCACACCTTCCTGAAGGGCACCAAGATGAGCTTCGCCGGCCTGTCCGATCCGACGGACCGCCGCGACGTCATCGCCTGGCTGAAGGTCGAGACGGGATATGCGCCCCCCGCCGCCGCGACCGACACCGAAGCGCCTGCGGCGGCCCCGGCGACAGCGCCATAGTCGCCTCCACGCCGCCTTCAGCTCACGCAAGGATCAGGGAGAGATGCTCCCCTCCCGTCCCCGCGCCGATCGCGCCGCGCCCCGAGGCGATGTGGGCTTGCAACGGCCCGGGGACGGGCTGCTCGCGACCCGTTGCGGATGTTGCGTTGGTGATCAGGGGCCTGCACTCTGGGGGAATGTCCACCGCCGTTCGTTCAAAGATCAGCTTCGTCAGCATCTTGATCCCGATGTGGCTGGGCTTGGCCGCCTGCGATGCATGGCCGACAACTGTCGTGGATCGTGCGAACGCCCCCATCCAATTCCGCTGGCGCCATGAGGATCACGCCGAATGGTCAGCGTGGATAGCTGTTCCGCCGGGTGAATCCGTACAGCTGGCCAGAGCTCATTACGTCGAGGATTTCGTGAGCATGGAGGTCATGGAGGCGGACAAGACGTACTCCGTGACGCCCACACAGATGGCGGAGTTCAGAAGCATATGCGCTCGCACATGGGTCGATCGCATCACGACGCTGGGTGACTGTGAGATCACCTACGGTGGCGTGGGCAGGTTCACTGTACGTCGAGTTCGGTAGTCCGCTCCCCACCCGTTGCGGACATTGCTGAAAAAGATCAACCTGACCGGATGAGGATTGGGCTCGCTTTATATGTTTCCGCATGTGGGCTGCTAACGACAGGCGCCGCGTGGGCGCAAGCGTCCGGTCCACAGCTTCCGATTGCCGCGGGTCCAGTCGAGGGTGTCACCGAGGTCATCCATCAAGCCCATACGTGTGGCTTTCGCCGACTTCGGATTGAACTGCGGCAAGAAACCTTGCCGCCTAATGCCCCAGTTGGACCAGCAAGTCTTTTCTTGGACGATGTGCCAGCTGAAGACGCAGATCGTTGTCTCGACAACTGGATCACGGCTAACGGGACGCGGCTTCGCCTCTTGCCAAGGTGGCACGGCGACACATTCGTTCAAACACACCGCGACCTCTACGCCGAAGCCCGTCGTCAAAATCCCGCGAGCCAGCCCTGATCCGCTAATGGCGGCGTCCGCTCTCGACCCGTTGCGGACGTTGCTGACCGCTGGTGCCGAGCAATGCGAGCGGCTAGGCTGAACTCGAATGAACCTGGTGATTTTTCATCGCTCCGGCAGCCATTGGGTGTTCGCCGCACTCGTCGTCGGAATAGCGGCTGCCGCTGTTGAGCTCTGCTATCTGTTCCACATACGTCCCTTCCAGGCTGATTTAGGAATCCAGTTGGGCGGCGGACTACTTTTAGGCTGGCTCATCCTCGTGCTCGTTGCGTTTGAACGGAAGGCGCACAGAGCATGGCTCACACTCCTGCCTGCCCCAGCGGCCCTCATCGGTCCGGGATTGCTGGTCCTGCTACTGGTTGGATGTAGTTGGAACACCGCTAGCTGCCCGTAGGTTTGGACCTCCGCTCGACGTCCGCCCCCCCTGGCAGACGTTCGACACGACCGGAGACAACGCCCCGACGGCCGGTCATGCATCCGGCGGCTCGAACCGGACGGGCGCGTCGCGCACATCCAGCAGGACCAGGCCGACATCGACGCCGCCGCGGAACGCCCCCGGGACCAGCCGGTCCATCGGCAGTCTCTGCGTGCCGAACGCGTCGGTCGCCACGCCGATATGGTTGCCCGCCCACCGCATCTCGCCGACCAGAACGCCCGGCGGGTGCTCCACGGAGGGGCGGACCTGCCCGTTCACCAGTGGCTTCAGGCGGTCCCAGTCGAACGCGTCGCCGCGCACCGGCGCAAGGACATGCAGCCGCCGGGCCGGTTCACCCCGGCGTTTGCAGCGGAAGATGAGCACGCGCCAGCCTTCGCCCCATCCGCCGGGCGGGACGCGCCGGTAGCGCAGGCGGCGCGAGGCCCGAACCAGCGCGCCCCTGGCCTTGTAGTAGAGCCGCGCATACCGCCAGGGCACGCGCTCCGCCATGAAGGCGTCAAGGTCGAACATCGCTTCTCCCCCGCAGTCGTCAGCCTGAGATGGCGTTCCCGGCCGACGCGGCAAGGTCGGCCTACTCCGTCGTCGCCGGTCTGGCGTTGGCGGCCAGCTCTTCGGCCTCCCATTCCTCGATCTTGCGGGCGGTGTATTCCGGCGACTTGGTGAAGCGCGCCAGCACGCCGTAAATCACCGGCACCACGAACAGGGTCAGGATGGTGGCGAACATGGCCCCCGAGAAGATGACCACGCCGATCGTCTGACGGCTGCCCGCGCCGGCCCCTTGCCACAGCATCAGCGGCAGGGCGCCGAAGGCGGTGGCGATGGAGGTCATGATGATCGGGCGCAGACGCAGGGTCGACGACTCGATGATGGCCTCGCGGATCGACCGGCCCTGATCGCGCAGCTGGTTGGCGAACTCGACGATCAGGATGCCGTTCTTGGCCGCCACCCCGATCAGGATGATCAGACCGATCTGAGAATAGATGTTCAGGCTGGAGCCCGACATCACCAGTCCGAACAGGCCGCCGGCGGCCGCCAGAGGCACCGTCAGCATGATCACCGCCGGGGTGATCCAGCTTTCGAACTGGGCCGCCAGCACCAGGAAGACCAGCAGCAGGGCCAGGCCGAAGGCGGCCAGGACCGCGCCGCCCGCCTCCTGCTGATCCCGCGCCGCGCCGCCCCACTGGGGCGTGACCACGCCCTGGGGCTGCTCGGCCGCCACGCCGTTCAGGAAGTCGACGGCGTCGGTGATGGTGTAGCCGGGGTTCAGATCGGCCGAGAGGGTGATGGCCCGCTGGCGATCGAGGCGCCGGCGATCCGGCGTGTCCCCCGAGGTCTGGGTGGTGACCACCGACGACAGCGGCACCAGCTGGCCCGAGCCCGTGTTGACGTAGAGCGCCTCCAGATCACTGACGGTGCGCCGGTTGTCGCGTTCGGTCTGCAGGATGACGTCGTATTCCTGCCCGCCCTTCAGATAGGTGGTCGCGCGCCGCGACCCGAACATCGTCTCCAGCGTCCGGCCGATGGCCTGCGAGGACACGCCCAGAACGGCCGCCTTCTCGGGATCGACATCCACCAGCAGACGCGGCGAGTTCGGCTCATAGTTCAGGCGCGGGCGCGAGAACCCCGGGTTCTGCAGCGACGCGGCCAGAACCGGCTGCAGCCAGCTGTAGATCTCGTCGTACTCGGATCCGGTGACGACCATCTCGATCGAGTTGGAGTTGCCGCCCCCGCGCTGGAAGGCGCCGGGGGTCGAGGCGTTGACCTGGGCGTCCGTCTGCCCCCGCAGCTTGCGGTTCAGGTCCTGGGCGATCTCGTCCGCCGACCGGGTCCGCTCGGACCAGTCCTTCAGCGTCAGGGTGGCGTTGCCCGAGTTGTAGCTGCCGCCGCCGAAGCCCGGGGCGGAGATCAGATAGCTTTCGACCTCCCCGCCGTCCTTGTATTCGGCGAGGATGGGCTCGAGCCCCAGCATGATGCGGCGGGTGTAGTCGAAGCCCGCGCCCTCGGGGCCCTGGACCCGCACCACGACACGGCCCCGGTCTTCCGGCGGCACCAGTTCGTTGGGCAGGCTCATGAACATGGCCGCGCCGCCCGCGGCGACCAGAATGACGACCCCGATCACCCCCAGCAGGGCGATCCGCGCGCCCAGAAGGGCCTGCAGGGAGTTGCCGTACGAGCTCTTCAGCCGATCCATCGCCCAGTCGACGCGCCGGGCCAGCCAGCCGCCGGTCTGGGCCGGACGCAGGATCTTGGAGGCCAGCATTGGCGACAGGCTGAGCGCGAGGAAGGCCGAGAAGGCCACGGCCGCGGCGATGGCCGCCGCCAGCTCGACGAACAGACGGCCGACGTAGCCCGGCAGGAACAGCAGCGGCGCAAACACCGCCAGCAGGACGACGGTCGTGGCCACGACGGCGAAGAAGACCTGACGCGCGCCGCGTTCGGCGGCGACCAGCGGCGGCTCGCCGTGGTCAAGGCGGCGCTGGATGTTCTCGGTCACCACGATGGCGTCATCGACCACCAGACCGATGGCCAGCACGAGGGCCAGCAGGGTCAGCAGGTTCAGCGAGAAGCCCAGCGGCGCCAGGACGATGAAGGTCGCCAGCAGGCAGATGGGGGCCACGATCGAGGGGATCAGGGCGGCCCGCAGGCTGCCCAGGAAGATGAAGTTGACCAAAGCGACCAGCGCCATGGAGATGCCGATGGTGATCCACACCTCGTCGATGGCGTGGCTGGTGAAGACCGAGTTGTCCGAACCGACCACCAGTTCCGTGCCCTCGGGCAGGCTGGGGCGGATCTCCTCGATCATCCGGTTCACGCCGTCCGAGATTTCCAGATCATTCGACTGGGCCTGACGGGTGACGGCCAGACCGATCTGGTCCAGTCCGTTGCCGCGGAACAGACGGCGATCCTCTTCCGGCGCTTCCTCGACCCGGGCGATGTCGCCCAGACGGGTCACATAGCCGGCCTGCCCCTGGATGGCGCCGGTCGCGCCGCTGGGCAGGGCGCCGGCGTTGGAGGCCTGGCCGCTGGTGTTATTGGACGCCGCCGCGTTCGAGGCCGATCCGCGGGTGCCGATCGGCAGCTGACGGAAGTCCTCGGCCCGGGCGTAGGTGCGGGCCACGCGGACGGTGTAGTTCTTCTCGCCCGACTCCAGCGCGCCGGCCGGCAGTTCGACGTTCTGGGACGTCAGGGCGGTCTCGACATCGGTGACCGTCAGCCCGCGCGCCGCCAGCGCCGCTGGCTCGAGCCAGATGCGCATGGAGTAGCGCTGCTCGCCGTAAATCTGGACCTGGGCCGCGCCCGGCACGGTGGCCAGCCGGTCGATCAGGTAGCGATCGGCGTAGTCGGTCAGCTCCAGACGGTTCAGGCTGCTGGAGCGCAGGAACAGGATGATGATCGGCTGGCTGTCGCTGTCCGCCTTGGCCACTTCCGGCGGATCGGCCTGATCCGGCAGGCGGCCGACCACGCGGGACACCCGGTCGCGCACGTCGTTGGCGGCGTCATCGATATTGCGGTCCAGCGAGAACTCGATGCTGACGCTGGAGCGGCCGTCACGGCTGGTCGAGTTGATCCGTTCGACGCCCTGGATGCCGGCGATCTGCTGCTCGATCGGCTCGGTGATCCGGCTTTCAATGACCTCGGCCGAGGCCCCGGCGTAGCTGGTGTTGACCGAAACGATCGGAGGATCGACGTCGGGCAGCTCGCGCACCGGCAGGAAGAGGAAGGCGGCCGCGCCGATCACGCACAGCACGATCGCCGCCACCGCCGCCATGACCGGGCGGCGGACGGACACGTCGGAGAGCATCATTGGGCGGCGCCCTGCCGGCGTTGACCGCCCTGACCGCCGCCGACCGTAACCGGGGCGTTGGGCTGGATGCGGTTCAGGCCCGACCCGACGACGCGGTCGCCGTTGTTCAGACCACTCAGAATCTCGACATAGCCGCCTTCGACGGCGCCCGCCTCGACCTCGACCCGCTGGGCGATCGAGCCGCGCTCGCCGTTGGCGATGCGGTAAACGAAAGCCCCCTCGCCTTCATACTGGATGGCCGCTTCCGGCACCGCGATGCTGCTGCGCTGGCCCTGCTGGACGGCGACGCGCACCGCCATGCCGGGCCGGATGCGACCGCCGGGATTGGGAATCTCAGCCCGAGCGGTGATCGAGCGGTTAGCCTCGTTCACCCGGGTGTCGATCAGGGCGATGCGCCCGTTGAAGACCTCGTCGCCATAGGCGTCGATGGTGGCGGCGATCGGCACGCCGGGGCGCAAGACCGAGAGGTAGCGCTCCGGGATCGGGAAATCGACGCGCACGACGTCGATGTCGTCCAGGGTGGCGATGACCGCGCCGGGGTTGACCAGGGTGCCCGCCGTAACGGTGCTCAGGCCGAGGACGCCCGCGAAGGGCGCGCGGATGATGCGGTCGCCGGCGCGGGCCTGCGAAGCCGCCAGCACGGCGCGGGCCGTCTCGAGCTCGGTTTCATACTGCTCGAGCATGGCGGCGGAGGCGAAGCCCTGCTCGTTCAGCGTCCTGTAACGCTCGTACATGGTCTGGGCGCGGGCCACCTGGGCGCGGGCCTGGGCGATGGCGGCGTCTTCCTCGCGCGCCTGCAACTGGACCAGCGGGGCCCCCGCGGCGACCCGCTGGCCGTCCGTGAACAGGACGCGGGTGACCAGTTCGCTGGTCGAGGAGGTAATGTTGACGGACCGGCGGCCGCGGGCGACGCCCAGGACCCGGATCTGGTCGCTGAACTCGCGCGGCGCGGCGACCGCCTGGGACACGGCCTGCCCCCGGCCGCCCCCGCCCGGACCGCGACCGCCGCCCTTTTCTTCCTCGGCAAAGGCCATGCGCAGCACGACGGCGACGATCATCAGGCCCAGAACGGCGCCGGCGATGATGAGGAAGAAGTGACGCTTGATCACGCGGCTGGCGCTCCGAATCCAGGGACGAGCCGACTTAGCGGCTCCCGCCGTCGACGCAACTAAAGTTCATGTAACGGGTGCGGTTTCGATTTCCGTCGCGGAAGACAGTGACCTTTTGCGGGTCTCAGAAGCGCCGCCAGAGGCCGACCACGAGACCCGAGGAATCCGGCGCCTCCCGTCCCGACAGGGTCGTGCGCCAGCCGAGCTGGGCGCTCCAGTTTCCGAAGTGGCGCACCACGGAGCTTTCCATCAGCAGCCAGCGCGGTCCGTCGTTGTCGGCCTGGCCGCCATACATCTGGGTCAGGGTGGTCCAGTCGGATCCGAAATGCGCCCCCAGCGTGGCCTCGACCCGGGTTTCGTCCGGCAGGCCGCTGCGCATCCGGCGCGCGACCTCCAGCGTCACGAAACCGGCATCGGCCGAATAGTTCAGCCATTTCAGCTTGCCGTAGGACCGGCCGAAAGCCGCGCGGACCTCGAAATCGCGGCTGCCCGCGCCGGGGGCCGCATAGCCGGCGTTTCGCCCCTCGCCGCCATGGGCGACCCCGGCGTAGAGCGACAGGGCGGTGTTCGGATCGCGCCAGGCCTGCCAGTTCACGCCGATCTCGAGAGGGCCGGTTCCCTCGTAGTCGACGAAGGCGTCCTGTCCCGACTGCCAGTCGCCCTTGAAGCGCAGGGTCCAGCGCTGCGACAGGCCGTATTCGGCGAAGACCGAGACGAAGGTCTCCCGCCGCTCGGCCGGCAGGGGCATGGACACCCCGTTGGGATCAAACCCCTCGCCCGCGCGCATGTCCTCGTATTTGACAATGACCTGCCCGTCGCCCTTGGGCAGGGTCCAGGGGCCGGCGACGACCGGGGCGGCGACCGCGAGGGCCGCCAGCGTCAGCAGCAGCCCCCCGCCCCGGGTCACACGTCGTAACCGGGTGATTTCCTGTCGAGCAAACGCAACGCGCCCGGCCAGGCGAGGGCCGATACGAAACCAATCCCCTTGCCCTGCTCCTTCGTCTCGGCCTGGGCCGCGTCAGGGGCGAACAGGACGTGCTCGCGGCCACCGGACAGGGCCGCCACCTGCTGGGCGCAGGCCCGCTCGAGGAAGAACATGCCGATCCACGCCTGGGCGGCGGTCTGGCCGGTGGCGAGCGTGCCGTGATTGCGCAGCAACATCAGCGGTTTGTCGCCCAGATCGGCGATCAGGCGCTCGCGCTCGTCATGGTTCAGGGCCAGGCCTTCATAGCCGTGGTAGGCGACCTGGTGCTGAAGCAGGCAGGCGTTCTGGCCGATCGGCAGCAGCCCCTCCTTCTGCGCGGCCACGCCGACACCGGCCACCGTGTGCAGATGGATGACGAAATGGGCGTCCTCGCGGGCGCCGTGGATCGCCGAATGGATGGTGAAGCCGGCCGGATTGATAAAATGCTCGGTCTCCTGGACGATATTGCCGTCCAGATCGACCTTCACCAGGCTCGAGGCGGTGATCTCCTCGAAATACCAGCCGTAGGGATTGATCAGGAAGTGGTGCTCGGGTCCCGGAACCCGGGCCGAGATATGGGTGAAGATCATGTCGTCCCACCCGTGCAGGGCGACGAGACGATAGAGCGCCGCCAGCTCGACGCGGACCTTCCATTCCGCTTCCGAAACCTTCGATCGGATCGATGTGATCGCGCCGTCCGCCATGGCCGTATCCTCGCCTGTACTTGTTGTCGCCTCTCGTGGGCCCGCGCACGCTCGCGCGCACGTTGAGCTGCGTCAAGATTCAGGTTCCGTTAACCGCGTCTTTAGTTTGCCAGCGCTACGGTAAATCGCCCTGAAACCATAACGGCTTTCCGGAGAGGTTTGTGACCGTCCTCGTCCAGCTCAACCCGTCTCGGGAACCGGACCGCACGCCGCGCGCCGAGGATCTTCTGGCGCTGGCCCGAAACAGCAGCCCTGACGCCCGCCAGCGCCTGCTGCTCGGCGTCATGGCCCTGTGCGACGCCAGCCCGCCCGACGGAGAGCTGTCGCCGATCCTGGGCGAGATTTTCCTGTCGCTGGCCCGTCAGGCCGAACGCGAGATCCGCAAGGTGCTCGCCACCCGTCTGGCGCACGCTGAATGGGCGCCGCCGGCGCTGGTCAATGTCCTGGCCCTGGACGAGATCGAGATCGCGGCCCCGCTGCTGGCCTCGAGTCCGGTGCTGCGGGACGACGACCTGCTTCAGGTCCTGATCCAGGCCTCGCTGGATCACCAGATCGCCGTGGCCCGCCGCCCGGGCCTCAGCGGCCGCGTCGCCGACGCCGTCATCGAACAGGCCGTTCCGGCCGTCCTCGCGGCCCTGGCGACCAATCGCACCGCCCAGATCAGCGGCGAAGGCTTCCGCCGCCTCGTCGAGCATTCCCGCCGCGTCGCCGCCCTGCGCGGCCCGCTGTCGCGTCACCCGGGCCTGGACCAGGCGCTGGCCGAACAGATGTACCAGTGGGTCGGCGCCGCCCTTCGGGAATCGATCGTCACACGCTTCCAGGTCGACGCCCGCAAGTTCGACGCCGCCGTCTACGATGCGGTCGACTGCGTGATCCGCAAGGACGCCCACGAGGTCATCCCCGTCGACACGCCCGAGCGCGAGGAGATGGAACGCCGGCTGGTCGCCAAGCTTCAGGCCGCCGGCCAGCTTAAGCCTGCCCTGCTGATCCGGGCGGCGCGCGAGCGGCGGCTGTCGCTGGTGGTGCACAGCCTGGCGGCGCTCGGCGGCTTTACGGTCCATCAGGTCCGCGAGGCCCTGCGCGCGGCCTCGCCGGAGCCGATGTACTACGCCTGCGCGGCCATCGGCATTGATCGGGCCGTCTTCCCCACCCTGCTGATCGAACTGCGCAAGCTGAACCGCGGCCTGCCCGGCGACCAGGGCAATGCGGTCTGGCAGCGCGGCGCGATCTCGGCGGCGTCCGCCGCCCGCGCCTTCCGCGCCCTGATTCCGCCCGAGACGCCCGAACAACGCATCGCCGTTTGACTTCACCGTTCGGCTCGGCTTGCGTGTCACAGTGACTCCGCCGCCCGCACCCGCTCCCCGCCTCGCCTTCGTCGCCTCGGACCGTCCCGAGGCGCAGGAGGCGCGTGATCGGCTGATCGCCCGCTACGGCGCGACGCCCGAGGACCAGGCCGAGGTCATCATCGCCCTGGGCGGGGACGGCTTCATGCTGGAGACCCTGCACACCGTGATGGACCGGCGCGTGCCGGTGTTCGGCATGAACCGGGGGTCGGTCGGCTTCCTGATGAACGACTATGAGGAGGACGGCCTGCTGGAGCGGCTGTCCGACGCCGGCCGCGCCGTCATTCACCCCTTGCAGATGGACGCCTGGACCGAGAGCGGACAGGTCCACAGCGGCCTGGCCATCAACGAGGTCTCCCTGCTGCGCCAGACCCGCCAGAGCGCCAAGCTGCGCATCAGCGTCGACGACCGGGTCCGGCTGGAGGAACTGGCCTGCGACGGATGTCTGGTGGCCACGGCGGCGGGATCGACCGCCTACAACCTCTCGGCGCACGGCCCGATCATTCCCCTGGATTCCCGGGTCCTCGCCCTGACTCCGATCAGCGCCTTCCGCCCCCGCCGGTGGCGCGGGGCCCTGCTTCCGCATCAGGCCCGGGTCTGTTTCGAGATCCTCGAGGCCGACAAGCGACCGGTCAGCGCCACCGCCGACAATTTCGAGGTCCGTCGAGTGGTGAAGGTCGAGGTGCGTGAACGCCGGGACATCGCCCTGACCATGCTGTTCGACGCCGGACGGTCGTTCGAGGAGCGGGTTCTGGCCGAGCAATTCGCCTCCTGAGCCGCTACACCCCAGCGTGCACGGCTTCTTAAGGTCGTTCCGCCATCCTGATCGCTACTCAGTTATCGGGAGCGCGCCTTGAGCAACTCGGCCCAGGTCATTCGTCCGCCCAACACGCTGCGCATGAAGGTGGGCGGCGGGTTCGGCGGCATTGACGCCAACGCCATCGCCAAGGCGGAAGAAGCGCTGAAGGCGATGTCGGCCCAATTCGGCCAGTGGCTGCAGGACGAGATCGTCAAGCTGGACAAGGCCCAGTCGGACATCCGCGCCCAGGGCTACAACGCCCAGACGGCTGAAAGCCTCTATTTCCGCGCTCACGACCTGAAGGGCCTCGGTACGACCTACCAGTACCCGCTGGTCACCCGTCTGGCGGCCTCGCTGTGCAAGATGATGGACGATCCGGCCAAGCGAATCGCCGCACCCCTGGTGCTGATCGACGCCCATATCGATGCGATCAAGGCCGTGGTCCGCGACCAGATCCAGACCGACGATCACCCCACCGGCCGGATCCTGGCCGAAACGCTGGAAGCGCGGGTGGCCGACCACTTCCGCTGATCGCCTTCAGCCTGATGAGAGTGCAGACGCCCGCCTTCCGGCGGGCGTTTTGCTGTCAGGCGGCCGCGCTGGCGGCGCCGCGCACAGGCGCCGGAGCCTGATCCAGCCGCTCCATCAGATAGGCCAGATCCTCGCGCGGCGCGTTCGGGCGCTGGGTCAGGAAGCGCTCGAGCATCTGCTGGCGGAAGGCGTCGCCAGTGGTGTCCACGCCCTCGGCCTGCAGGGTGCGCCAGGTGTCGACCCCCGCGCGGAAGGCCTGGAACAGGCGCGGCGGAAGGCCCGCCCGGTCATAGATCGCCTTCAGGCCCAGCGGCCCCGCGTCGTGGATCATCAGCCAGGCGCGCTGGTGCGGCGCCCCCGCCAATTCCGCCAGACCGTGCTCGAACAGCGCCATCTGCCCCCGCGCGAGCGCGCGCAGCAGCAACGAGCCGGTGAGGGCGCGACGGGCGTTGAGGCTGGCGACGAAGGCCGGCAGGTCGGCGTGGCTGGACGCCTGGTCGACCAGGTCGACAGTGGCCCGCTCGCGCGCGAAGGACGCCAGCCGGATCGCGGTCTCGGGCGCCACGGCGTGGCGGGTGACCAGGTGCTCGCGGACGGCGTCCGAGGCGAGTTCGACCAGCCGTTCGCTGACTGACAACGGCAGGACCTGCCGGTAGGCCAGGGCGGCCACGATCTCGGGCGCGTCGCCGAACCGGTCCACGCAGCGGCCCAGCGCAAGCTCGCTGATGTCTGCGTTGTCGTTGGCGGCGAGGGTCCGCACGGCGGTCTCACCACCGACCTCGGCCACCACCTCCGCCACGTCGCGGCTGACGCGCGGGCGGGCGGCGACGGCGGTCTGGCGAACGGCCGACCCGGCCCGGACGATCTCGATCAGGTCCTCGTCCGAAAAGGCCGGCGAGAAATTGATCAGCGGCAGGGCCACGCTGTCCACATCGGCGGCCAGGCGGCGCGCCACGTCGCGCGGGATCAGATCGGACGCCTTCAGGGTGACGGCCATGGCCCGGCGGACCAGTTCGGCGGCGTCATTGGCCAGCAGGCGCAGGATCTTCTGCGCGGCCGCGCGGTCCTCGTCGTCCAGTTCGGCCTTGTCCATATTGCGGCACAGCTTGTGGGCGGCCGCGGCGCGCTCGTCCTCGTCGGTCGACTGGATCAGGCGGCGGATGTCGATCTCGGTCAGTCGGGCGCGATAGGCGGTCATGGGACGCTCAAGGTCTGGCTTCGGGACAGGATCGTCCGACCATCGTTAACGGGCAGTTCACCATGGGTGGATTCGGCCCGGACATCGCCACTAGATCTCCGTCCGCTCTCCCGGGCCGAACGCCCCGCCGAAGCCGCCGCCCTTGCCCTCGCCGTCCTGCCCCAGCAGCAGGGCCAGCAGGCTCTGGTCCTGCTTCAGCCGGTCCAGCCGGGCCGCAAGCATCTGGTCGCGTTCCGAAAGCGGCGGCGTGACCGTACCGCCCTCGCCCGCCCCGGCCGCGGGCGCGCCGTCCCCGGCCGAGCGCTGCAGATTGGCGTGGACCTCGGCCACGGTCGCGGGACGGCCGTCGCGGTAAAAGATCGAACGGTTGGCCGCCGCCGCCTCCGGGAAGAGAGCCGCCGCGCTGGAGCCCGGACGGCGATCCATCGCCTCCATCAGCTGAGCGGCGCCGGCCGGCCCCAGGAAATGGGCGGCGTACAGGTCGCCGGCGCCCGGCTCCCGCCCCGTCCGCCCTCGCAGATAGGCAGCGTTGGACGCGGTCAGCTCCGCCGCCATGGTGGAGGCGGCCTGGGGGTCGAAGCGCAGGTCGAGCACCACGTTGCGGGCCGAGCCCTCGACCCGCCAGCGCCCGTCAGAGCCGCGGTAGATCAGGTCGGCGTACTGACCGTAGCCGTGCTTGGCGCCGTGCTGTTTCACCGTCGCCAGCCAGGTCTGCTCGATGAACTGGAACAGGCCCGCCGCCGAAGAGGTCGGCGCCCGCGCGGACGGGTTCATCGCGCTTTCCCGCCGCGCGGTGCGCACGAGGAAGTCGGCGTCCACCCCGGTCGCGCTGGACGCACGCCGAATGGCCGCCTCAACCCCGCCTGACGATGGAATCGCCCTGATGGTCATAATCGTTAACGCTGGCGAACTCTGGTTAACGAGCCCTTAACGTGACCGGAAAGCCACGTTCGGCGAAGCGCCCATTCCTGCCCGAACCTCGCCGCAAACCCGCCCCAACGGCAGCGCTCCATTTTCAACCGGGAGTGCTGTGGGGACAGCGAGACAGGGATGAAGACCATGATGATCAGAACCGCAGGCGGCCCCGGACTGGTGAGCCCCATCGACTTTCATGAACGCCAGCCCCGGCGGCTGTCCCGGGCCAGCTGGATCGCCATCGGCATCGTCGCCATGGCCCACGTCGGCGTCGGCATAGCGTTGTATTATCAGCGCTTTGAAATGCCCCAGCCGATCCCGCACAGCGAACCGCCGACGGACGGCATCTTCATGGACCTGGCCCCTCCCCCGCCGCTGGAGCCGGTCGAGGCCAAGCCCGAGCCCGTCGCCCCGAATACGGTGATCCACCGTCCGGAGCGGGCGCCGCCCTCCTCCGTCGAGACGCTGTCGGCCGCGACCAACGACACCGCCGAGGTCGCCACCGGGCCCAGCATCTCGATCTCCCATACCGCCCCCGAATCTGTGGACATCGCGCCGCCGGCCCGGGAGACCGTGGTCCAGCCGCCCGCCGTGCGGGTCATCCGTAACCCCAGCTGGATCAGCCAGCCGAACGCCGACCAGATGATGCGGGCCTATCCGGACAGCGCCCTGCGCCGCGGTCTGGCGGGGACCGCGACGCTGAACTGCATGGTCGAGGCCAACGGCCGGGTCTCGGCCTGCGAGGTGACGGGAGAGACGCCGGCCGGAAACGGCTTCGGTCGCGCCGCCCAGCAGCTGTCGCGTCACTTCCGGATCAACCCCCGCACCGTCGACGGCGCGGCGGAAGGGTCCCGGGTCGCCATCAACCTGCGGTTCGTGCCGCCGGCTGACTGATCAGGCGAACCGGAGGGGCGAGAGGGCCGCGGCGTCCGCAAGAGGCGCGCGACCCTCGATCCCGTCGGCGACGACCCGGCCGACCATCGGGCCCAGCAGCCAGCCGTTGCGACGGGGGGCCAGGGCCAGATGCAGGCCGGGCGCGCCGGACGGCCCCGCCATCGGCAGACCGTCCGGCGAGGCGCCGCGGATCCCCACGCGAGGCGGTCCGGGCTGGGCCGCGGCGCCGATCAGGGCGACGCCGTTGGCCACCTGTTTCGCCGCGATCTCCATATCCGGATCGGTGCTGCGGTCGCCGGACTGCATGGTCGCCCCGCACAGGGCGCCGTCCGTCGTCGGCGTCGCATAGCCGCCCGGGCCGCGCAGAACCCGGTCCGGCGTGGCGCAGACGATCGGGGTCAGTTGCCCCCGGATCGGCTCGATTGAGTTCACCAGCAGCGCCGCGACGTCCGGCAGTCCCGGCAGGGCCGACGCCGCACCGGTGGCCAGCACCACCGTCGGGGCGGTCCAGTGTCGTTCGTCCGCGGCGGTCGCGGTCCACAGACCGTCGGCGCGGGACAGGCGCGTGACGGTCGCCTCGACCCGGGTCACCCCGGGACGGCTCGAAAGCGCGGCCAGCGCGCCCTGCGCCTCGATGCGCCAGTCGTCCGGCGTGAACAGGCCCTCGCCCGCCCGCCCGGCGGCGAAGCCCAGCCGATGCAGGGTCGCGACGGCGGCGTCAGGGTCCGAACCGCGCCACTCGGCGCCGTCCAGATGCAGGGCCAGGCCGTGCCGGCCGGCGAAGGCCGGCCACAGATCGCGACCGCGCTTCAACAGCGCCGCATGCTCCGCCGACAGGCCGTCGATCAGGCTTTCCATGGCCGGGGCGATCATGCCCGCCGCCGCCGAGGAGGCGTTGGGGCCGCCCGGATCGAGTACAGTCACCGCATGGCCGCGCGCGGCCAGTTCAGCGGCGCTGGACAGACCCAGCACCCCCGCGCCGATGACGATTACTCTCGGGGAAGAAGACACGGCGGGTCACATCGACCCGCCGCGCCGCTTTTGCAAGGGGCGCCGACACTCGCGCCGCGGTCAGTCGCGGCTTGAGCGGTGACCGCGCCCCGGATGGCTACTCCGCCGCGATCGCCGCGGCGCGGCGGGCGTCGATGCGGGCGGTCAGGGCCGCGTGCTGGTCCCAAAGGGCGCGGGGCAGACGATCGCCGAACGTCTCATAGAAGGCGGGAATCAGGGCCGCTTCCTCGGCCCAGACCTCGGCGTCCACGTCCAGCAGGGTCGACAGGTCGGCGTCCGACAGGTCCAGATCCGACAGGTCCAGCGCCTCGGCCGACGGCACGCGGCCGACCGGGGTGTCCACGGCCGCGGCCCTGCCGTCCAGACGCTCGGCGATCCACTTCAGCACACGGGCGTTGTCGCCGAAGCCCGGCCAGATGAACTTGCCGTCCTCGTTCTTGCGGAACCAGTTGACGAAGTAGAGGCGCGGCAGCTTCGACGCCTCCGTCCGGCCGCCCATCGACAGCCAGTGGGCGAAGTAGTCGCCCATGTTGTAGCCGCAGAAGGGCAGCATCGCGAACGGGTCGCGGCGCAGTTCGCCGACCTTGTTTTCGGCCGCGGCGGTGCCTTCCGAGGCGACGGTCGAGCCCATGAAAACCCCGTGCTCCCAGTCGAAGGCCTCGGTGACCAGCGGCACGGCGCTGGCGCGGCGACCGCCGAACAGGATGGCGTCGATCGGCACGCCCTTCGGATCTTCCCACTCGGGCGCGATGGTCGGGCACTGATGCGCCGGGGCGGCGAAGCGGGCGTTCGGGTGGGCGGCGGGTTCGCCCGAGGCCGGGTCGTGGGCCGCGCCCTTCCAGTTGGTCAGGCCTTCCGGCGCGTCCTTCGACAGACCTTCCCACCAGACGTCCCCGTCATCGGTCAGGCCGGTGTTGGTGAAGACGGTGTTCTTCGCCAGGGTCGCCAGCGCGTTCTGGTTGGTGTTGCGGCTGGTGCCCGGGGCCACGCCGAAGAAGCCCGCCTCCGGGTTCACGGCATACAGACGACCGTCGTCCCCGAAGCGCATCCAGGCGATGTCGTCACCGACTGTCTCGGCGGTCCAGCCCGGGATGGCCGGCTGAAGCATGGCCAGGTTGGTCTTGCCGCAGGCCGAGGGGAAGGCGGCGGCGACGTATTTCGCCCGCCCTTCCGGACCGGTCAGCTTGAGGATCAGCATGTGCTCGGCCAGCCAGCCCTCATCGCGGGCCATGACCGAGGCGATGCGCAGGGCGTAGCATTTCTTCCCGAGCAGGGCGTTGCCGCCGTAGCCCGAGCCGTAGGACCAGATCTCGCGGGTCTCGGGATAGTGGACGATCCACTTGTCATCATTGCAGGGCCAGGGCACGTCCGCCTGCCCCTCCGCCAGCGGCGCGCCGAGGGTGTGCACGGCGGGCACGAAGACGCCGTCCTCGCCCAGCACGTCCAGCGCCGGCTGACCCATGCGGGTCATGATCCCCATGGAGACGGCGACGTAGCCGCTGTCGGTGATCTCGACGCCCAGGGCGCTGATCTTCGAGCCCAGCGGCCCCATCGAGAAAGGCACGACGTACATCGTCCGACCGGCCATGCAGCCGTCGAACAGGCCCTCCATCCGGGCGCGCATCTCGACCGGATCGGCCCAGTTGTTGGTCGGACCGGCGTCGGCCTGATCCGCCGAACAGATGAAGGTGCGGCTCTCGACCCGGGCGACATCCTTGGGGTCCGAGGCGGCGTAGTAGCTGCCCGGGCGCTTGACCGGATCCAGCGCCTTCAGCGTGCCCTTGCCGATCAGGTCGGCGACGATCGCAGCCTTTTCGGCCTCCGAGCCATCGCACCAGTGAACCCGGGCGGGCCTGGTCAGGGCCGCAATCTCCTGAACCCAGGCGATGAGCCCGGCATGACGGGTCGGGGCCGGCAGAAGGCCGGGGATCGAGTGGGGCATGGTGGTCTCCTGAACCGTCCGGTCCGGAGGTCTTCGCGCCCCCGTGACCGCTCCCTGTGCGTGTTGATCACGCAGTGTTTCAGCCGGAATGACACCGAACCCCGAGCGTCGTCAACCGGTGCAACTTTGTGCCTGCAGCGTGCATCGCCGGCCACGCGCGCCGCACTTTCCGGTCGCGAAGGACGCCGCGCCGGGGTATCCGGCGGCCATGCAGACGATGGACGCCCTGACCGCGACTCCCGAAGGCGGGCTGAACTCCGCCGCCTCGGTCCGCAACGCCGGACCGATCCTGGAGGTGCTGAAGGCGCATCTGCCCGCGCGCGGCCGGGTGCTGGAGATCGCGGGCGGCAGCGGCCAGCACGCCGTCGCCTTCGCCGGAGCCCTGCCCGGTCTGGACTGGACCCCCAGCGATCCGTCCGCCGAGGCGCGGGCCAGCATGGCCGCCTGGGCCGGACAGGCGAAGCTGCCGAACCTGAACCCGCCCATGGCGCTGGACATGCTGGACGAGGCCGGCTGGCCGACCGGCGTCTTCGAGGCGATGGTCTGCATCAATATGATCCACATCAGCCCGTGGGCGGCGACGGAAGGTCTGATGCGGCTGGCGGGCCGGTCGCTGGTGCGCCCCGGCGGCTTGCTGGCCCTGTACGGCCCCTATCGCGAGGCGGAGATCGATCTGGCCCCGTCCAACGCCGACTTCGACCTCAGCCTGCAGCGCCGCAATCCCGACTGGGGCGTGCGCGACCGGGAGGCGGTCACGGCCGAGGGGAAGACGGCCGGCCTGGCCCTCACCCGGCGGGTGGAGATGCCGGCGAACAACATCATGCTCCTGTACCGGGCGATCTGAGATGGCGTGGACGAAGACCTATGATGGCGCCGAGCCCGTCCGGATCAACAAATGGCTGGGCCAGTCGGGGGTCTGCTCGCGGCGCGAAGCCGACGCCCTGATCGCCGACGGACTGGTGTCCATCGACGGCGAGGTGGTGAAGGACGCCGGGCGCAAGCTGGAGCCCGGCCAGACCCTGACACTGAGCGACGGCGCCACCGCCGAACTGGCGCAGGGCCAGACCCTGATTCTGCACAAGCCGGTCGGCTATGTCTCGGGCCAGCCCGAGCCGGGCAAGATTCCGGCGGTGCGGCTGATGACCATCGCCAACCGCATCGGCGACGCCGAGCCGCCCGGCCGCGCCTCCCTGCCCCCCATCGGGCGGCTGGACGAGGACTCCCGCGGCCTGCTGCTGCTGTCGTCCGACGGGGTGGTGGCCAAGGCGGTGATCGGGCCGGAGTCCGATCTCGACAAGGAATATCTGGTCCGGGTGCGCGGTCAGGTGACCGAGGCGAAGCTGACCCGGCTCCGGCACGGGCTGGAGCTTGACGGGCGCAAGCTGAAGCCCGCCCGGGTCACCGTGGTCGAGCCCCAGTTGCTGCGCTTCATCCTGAAGGAAGGCCGCAACCGTCAGATCCGCCGCATGTGCGATCTGGTCGAGCTGCGCGTCATCGACCTGCACCGCATCCGCATCGGCCCCCTGCATCTGGGCGACCTCCCCGAAGGCAAGTGGCGCGCCCTGTCGGCGGCGGAGCGGGACGCCCTCATCGGCGCCTAGGCCGGCAGATAGGTCAGCAGGATCGCCTGCTCGCCGATCCGTTCATGGCTCTCCAGTCGGAGCGGCGGGCGGGGCCCGGCGAAATAGGGCGTCCCGCCGCCGGTGACATAGGGGTGGAGATAGATCCGGTAGGCGTCGATCAGGCCCATCTCGCCCAGGCTTTTCGCCAGCCGGGGGCCGCCGACCTCGATCTCGCCCTCGACCTCGGCCTTGAGCTTGCGGACCGCCGCCTCGACGTCGCCGGAGATCAGGGTCGCGTTGGGGCCCACCGACGTCAGCGACGTCGACACCACCCATTTGCGGTGCGCGCGCCAGGCTTGGGCGAACGCCCGCTCGTCCGCCGTCCATTCGGGATGGTCCTCATCCCAGTAGGCCATGATCTCGTAGAGGCGGCGGCCATACAGACTTCCCGCCTGCCCGCGCACCTGATCGATGAAGTGGCGGAACAGGACGGCGTCAGGCGCGAAGGCGTCGTGGTCGACATAGCCGTCCAGCGACTGGTTCATGCCGAAGACGAGGCGGGCCATCTCAGGCGGTCCCGCCGGTGAGGGCCGGATTCTTCGCCTCTTCCGTCCGGAACGGGGTCATCTGATCCTCCAGCGCGCGGCGGAACGCCGGCCGCGTCTGACATCGGGCGACATAGTCCGCCAGGGCGGGGAAGTCGGTCAGGATGTCGGTGTGGCGCAGGTCGCGCAGGACATGGGTCATCAGGATGTCGGCGGCGCTGAAGCGATCATTGGCGAACCAGCGGCGCGGTCCCAGCGCGGCCTGCAGGTCGGCCAGCCGCTTGCGGACGGCGGCCTCGACCTCCGGTCGGCGCGCCTTCGCCCAGTCCTTTTCCGCGTTGAACAGGTCGATGGTCGCCAGCTCGGCGACGAAGGGCTCGATGCTGTTCATGGCCGCGAACAGCCAGGTCATGACCATCGCCCGCCCTGCAGGATCAGCGGGCATCAGCTGGTCCGAGCCCTGGGCGATCCACAGGACGATGGCGCCGCTTTCGAACATCTCGACCGTATCGTCACGATAGGCCGGCACCTGTCCGAACGGCTGCACCGCCCGATAGGCGGCGGTCGTCCGGTCCTCCAGCCCGATGAGCCGGTCGTCGTAGCCCAGCCCCGCCTCCTCCAGCGCCCAGCGTACGCGAATGTCGCGCACCGAACCCTGGGCGAAAGGCGGCACCCATTTGAAGGCGGTGACCTCGATCATGGCGCGGTTCCTCGTATCGGGCTCTGGGGCCGGTCATTTCTTGACGTTTGAGTTGATATCAACTTATTTGAGCGCATGTCAAACCTGCCCGAGCCCTACGCGACCACCCTGCACATCCGGGATCACTGTCTCTGCCTGCACGCCCAGCAGGCGGCGCGGGCCCTGTCGCGGCGGTTCGACGAGGTCTTCCGCCCGCTCGGCCTGACCAGCGGACAGTTCTCCCTTCTCAACAGCCTGAACCGTCCGTCGCCGCCCACCATCAGCCAGGTGGCCGCGACCCTGGGCATGGATCGCTCGACGGTGACCGCCAATCTCAAGCCGCTGGAGCGCTCGGGGGCCGTGATCGCCACGGTGGACGCCGCGGATCGCCGCGGGCGGCGCGTCGCCCTGACGTCCGCCGGCCGGGACCTTCTGGCCCGGGCTACGCCGATCTGGATCGCGACCCATCAACAACTCGAGGCGGAACTGGATGCGGGCGAGGCGGACCGGATGCGCGGCGGCCTGCGCCGCCTGCTCGAGGCCTGAACTCAGACCACCGCCCCGTCCTCACGGTCCCGACGGCGGAACAGCCCCCCGACCCGCCGCCCGACGGACTGCAGCCGGGTCACGCATCCCTCCTTCAGGCCGCGCGCCGGAAGCGGCTCGGCGCTGCGACACAGGCACATATAGCAGATGAAGGCCCGCCCGCTGTCGAGCTCGACCCGGGTCCGCCAGTCGGCCTCGAAGCACTCCGGACAACGCACCCGGACCGCCCCCTCCAGACCCCGCATCCACATGACGTCCTCCCGTTCGGGAGCGAGAAATAGAAATTTCTCGCCATACGTGCATTCTGGATGCCGTGATTCCCGCCTCGGGGTCACGCCTGATGCGGCATCATCGCCAGCATCCAGACCGCCATGGCGATCATCATCAGGTTCTCGGTCAGGGACACGAAGCCCAGCGGGACATTGGAAGATCCCCCGACGCAGGCGCATTTCAGATGGCGCCGGTCGACATAGACGGCCTTGAACACCGACACCGCGCCGATCCCGCCGATGATCAGGGCCACCGGCGCCGACAGCCAGGTCAGCACCCCGGCCAGCATCAGCACCCCGGCGCCCAGCTCGGCGAAGGGATACACATAGCCGTAGGGCGGCCATTTCTGCGCCAGCAGGTCGTAGTTCAGAAACATGGTCGAGAATTTCTCGACATCCTGCAGCTTCAGCATGGCCAGCAGACACATGGCGATGGAGATGAAGGCGGGCGGCAGATTGACCAGGACCGGCCCGTCCATCCACCAGACCATCACCGCGGCCAGAAGCAGGGCCACGGCGAAGACGGCCAGCACGGGGACGTAGCTCGTCGCGCCGGCCTCCGGGACCTTCTGGCCGAAGAAGCGACGCAGGTCATCATAGCCGCCGATCCGCACGCCGTCGATGAAGGTCTGGGGCGTGGTCTTCACGTCATGCCCGGCCTTGAAGGCGTCGGTCTCGGCGCGGGTCGTCAGGTGACGGTCCTCGACCACATAGCCCTTGCGCTTCAGCAGCCAGAGCGCCTTTCGCCCATAGGGACAGACATGGTCAGGCATGACCATGCGATAAAGGACAGCAGTCTTTCGGGGGTCTGACATCAGGATCTCCAGCTTGCCGATAACGGCCCGCGCCCTATCTGGGGTCCGTACCACGGTACGGAGTCAAGCCATGGGCGATATGACGATCAGCGGCCTCGCCCGCGCCGGCGGCGTGGGGATTGAGACTGTTCGCTACTACCAGCGGCGCGGCCTGCTGGAGACGCCTTCCGGCGCCGGGGGCGTGCGGCGCTACGGGCCGTCGGACATCCGGCGTCTGCGCTTCATCCGGTCGGCCCAGGCGGCGGGCTTCACGCTGGAGCAGATCGGGGAGTTGCTGGCGCTGGACGCCGGTCAGGATCGGGAACGCGCACAGACGCTGGCGCGCGACCGACTGGCCGAACTGGATGCGAAGATCGCGGAACTGGAGGCGGCGCGAGGGGCGCTGCAGCGACTGGCGGACGCCTGCGGAGCAGACCACGACGGCCCCTGCCCCATCATCGCCGCCTTCGAGGGACGGGCCGACGCGCCCGCCCCCCGGAGACATTCGGTCAGCTGACCCGGCTGGCCGCGGCGGCCAGCGCCTGGGCGTCGGTCAGGGTCTGGACCTGGTCGCCCGCGACCACCACCGCTGCGGCGTCATGGAAGGCGGCCGGCGCATGACCGAGGGCGCGCAGGGCGGTCGGCACGCCGTCGCCGAAGGCGAAGACCGGCGCCCCCTTGGCGTGGGCGCGCGTGATCACATCCTCCAGCGCTGCGGCCGCATCAGCGTCCGGCGCGCCGGCCGGCACGACCAGGGCCTTCAAGGCGCCGTTGTCGATATCGGAGGCCTGGGCGGTCGGCAGGATGCTGGCGCCGCCGAGGTTCAGCCCGGCGTCGCCGACCGACATCGGGGCCAGCGACAGGCCGTGAGCGCGCAGAACGGACTCAGCGTCCGGCAGGGCGCCGAAATTCAGTCCACGCCGCATGGCGAGACCGACCCGGGCGCGGATCGGGGCCTGGCGATAACCGCCACGGCCGGATTGGGTGCGGGGGGCGTACGGGGCTTTGCGTTGGGCGTACAAGACGTCTCCTTCAGGGGTTTCAGAGCCCTGGAAGCCGTCCGCGAAATGGAATAGCGCCACCCGCGCACGGGGCGCGGGCGTCGATGCGTCCGGATTTCAGGATGAACTGAACCTAGGGTCCGACGCGCCGCGGTTCAAGCTTGGCCGTGGAAACAGACGGGTCGGCGCGCCCGCCAGACGCCGGTTCAGCGCAGGTACGGCCCCACCTTTCGCTCCAGCAACGCCACCAGCTCGGGCTGCATGAAGGCGTAGTCGTCAGGGATGTCGAGGCAGATCACCCGGGCGCGCTTCAGGTGTTTGCCGAAGCGGCGCTGCAGCTTCGACCGGTGCGCCTTCTCCATGACGAAGATGATGTCCGCCCACTCGACCAGCTCAACCGAGCACTCCTCCTCCGCATCCGGCGCCAGCCCGGCGGAGGCGGTCTCGACGCCGGGATGGCGCGCAAACACCTGCTCGGCGGTGGGCGAGCGCAGACGGTTGCGGGAGCAGAGGAAGAGGAGGTTTTTCAGGCGTGTGATCCGCGGCCTATCGGGCGGCCAGCGCCGCTTTCAGGCGCACGACAAAAGGATCATCGGGCCCCGAGATCGGCACAAGAGACTGCATGTTGATCTGGAACCGGCTGCGCTGGTTCTGTCCGTTACGGAACTCGACATCGATCCCGAGCGGGAAGGCGCCGTCGGCGGGATAGAGACGCCCGTCCGACATCCGGAGCGCCACAAGCATCTGACCGACTTCCAGAGCATAGGGTGGGTTGCATGGCCCTCCCCCCAGACCGCTGTCCTCGGACGCGCCATGAAAAGCAAAACCGTTTTGGCCGGGCCGGTCGAACAGCCATTCCGGAACGCTGTTGAAAGCCCGGCCCTCGCTGTCGTCCTCGCGGCTGCGGCCCGGAAACTCCGCCCGGTCATATCCCCCGATGCGCAGGCTGTGTTCGAAGAAGAGAAGATCGACGGGTTCGGCGCCCTTCAGCGTTTCAACAGGACGCAGTTCGAAAGCGAAGAAGTCGATGTACTCCGGATAACCGTCCGGCAACTCCATGTCCCCGAACTGCAGGTAAAATTCGCCGCGAGAGAAGGTCCGGGTGACCGTGTGCCGGGCTGCGACGGTCACGATCTGGATCATGTCCGCCCTGGCCGCGACCTGGGTCGCCAGATCACCACCGACATAACGCCCGCTGTCGCGGTATTGCGTCGGGGAGCAGGCGCCGGCGACGCCGGGGGCCGACAACGCGCCGAGCGCGCCCGCGAGCAGGAGGCAGCCTCTCAATGATCTGAACAACGGCGTCCCCCTGAGCCCCAATCCACACAGCATCGGCGTCGGATCATGCCGCGATTATGACTGAAAACACAGACCGATACGTCGCCACCCTCCCGACGCCGGTGGGAGCGAGGGCGTCCTTCGGTCACGCCCGCCCGCAGCGGCCCCGGGTCACCCCGCCGGACACGCGGCCAGCTGGGCGCGGGCGCGGGCGATCAGCGGCTCGACACCCGCCCAGTCGAACCGGACCTGTGAGGCGGTCCGGACCTCGGAACCCGAAAGGTCGAGCAGCACCACGGTGATCGAACCCGCCTCGCGGAATCGCCGGACCCCGGCCGGGCCGTCCGGGCTTCCCCGCCGGTAGTCGACCCAGGCCTGATAGAGGTCCGGCCCGTCCCCGCGTGTGAGGATTTCGGCCCGATGCGCCCGCCCCCGCGCCGGCGGAATGGTCCCGAAGCGGACCCGGGTGATCGCCCGCCCTGCCCCGGCCGGAACCGCGGGCGGCGCGACGGACATTCCGGCGTCACGGAAGCCGTCGGTCAACGCGGTCGCCGGCGCGTCCAGAATCAGTCGGGCGGCGGAGGCCGAAGCCTCTTCGTCCCCGGCTTCAGCGCGGGTCAGGGTGATGCGGACCAGATCGGCGTCCGACCACACGCTCACCGAGCCCGACGGATCACTCCAGTGGAAGGGCGTCCCGCATCGGGTCTGCGCGACCGCGGGGTCGCCGACGGCAAGAACAAGGATGAAGGCCAGGGCCGTGGTCAGGCGTGCGATCATGGAAACCTCCTTCGCCCGGACCCTGGCCCCGTTCGACCCTCACGGCCACTGCCGGAACCTGATCCGTGTCGCCCCGGAGGCAGACGGCGCACAGGTCGGTCAGGACAGCGCCCGGAACCACCGGTCGAACAGCAGGGCCTCTGCGCGGCGGGCGGCGGTGCGCTGGGCGTTTTCCTCGTCCACGCCCCAGCGGCTCTCCTGGAAGGCCTCGTCGAGGCGGGACAGGTCGAAGGCCAGTTCACCCGACAGGGCGCCGCGCTGGACCGCCAGGCCCAGCACCGCCGAGCCCAGCAGGGGCACAACGGCGGCGAGACCGGTCAGGGCGAAGTCGTCCAGTTCCAGCGCCAGTTCGCGCACACGGGCGACGGCGGCGGGATCCTGCGCCTTGTGGGTGATGCCTTCGGCCAGCTCCAGTGGCACGCCCAATTCGCGCGCCCAGTCGCGCCACGGCCCCCATTCGCGCGCCTGCTGCTCGACCAGCGAGCCCGGTGCCTCGGCGGGATAGCAGAGCAGGTCGGACCCGGCGTAGGCGGCGACCTCATCGGCCACCGCCTCGCGCACCTGGCTGACCCGGTCGATGGCGGTCGAGGCCAGACGGGTCGCGGGCATGGTGGCGGGCTCGATGAACTCGCCCTGCGCCGCCCACTCGTCGGCGACCAGACGAGCGGCCGCCTCGGTCGGCAGGGTCAGCCTGGCATGGGCCGGGGTTTTGGGCGCGCGGCCGTCCAGCAGGACGGTCCAGCCGCCCTCGCCTTCCGACACATCGACCGTCTTCCAGAAGCGCTTCAGCCGCTCCTCGGACTCGCGAAAGCCCTTCCTGGCGGCGACGTTGGGATCGAGAGGGGGGATGTGGGACATGGCGCGCATATAGTCAGGTCCCGGCGCCTTGCCCAGCCGCGCCGGTCGGGCGACACAGGGGGCAGGAGCCCTGCCATGATCCAGATCGTGTCCCTGATCGCCCTGACGCTGGCGGGCGCCCAGAACCCGCCGCCCAGGCCGGCGCCGTTCGCCCGCCCGACGCTGATGCAGCCGCTGACCGCCGCGGCGACAGGCGGCTGCGTGCTGGACGCGGGCGACGGCGCCTTGATGGCGGCCGTGGGCCAGACGGCGGCGGTCCGCATCGAGGGGCGCACGGTCGCCCTCAGCGGCCCTGACGCCGGGATCGGCGGCGGCCACTGGACCGGCGACACGGTGCGGGTTCACGTGATGCCCGCCCCGGATCGGGCCGCACCCCGGGTCAACGGGTCGACGGTGCGGGGGCCGGTGCGGGTCGGCGTCAGCGTCGGCGACCGCTTCGAGTCGTTCGAGGCGACCTGGACCTGTCCCGCCTGATCAGGCGTAGCTGCGGGCGAAGCCGTCCAGCACCACGTTCAGTTCGCCGAAGCTCTTCGCCACATGGCGGGCGCCGCCGGCGATCTGCTCCTCGGCCGTGTGGAAGCCCCAGCCGACGCCCAGCGGCAGGACGCCCGCATTGACGGCCATGGTCGCGTCGTGGGCGGTGTCGCCGATCATCACGGTCGAGGCCGCGTCCGCACCGCAGGCCGCCATGGCGGCGTGTAGCATGGCGGGATCGGGCTTGCCCGGACCGTCCTCGGCGCAGTGCGAGGACAGGAAGATCTCGGCCCAGCCCTGACGGGCCAGGTTGCGGGCCACGCCGCGGCGGTTCTGGCCCGTCGCCAGCGCCAGCCGCCAGCCGTCCCGATGCAGGCGGCGCAGGTGATCCATGGCGCCGTCGTACAGCGGCTCCTCGTGCCCGGCCTCGTACATCCGGTGGAAGCTGCGCTGGAAGCCGGCGACGAAGTCGGCCAGCTCGGCATCGGTCAACTGGGGCTCCAGCGTATGCAGGGCCTTGTGCAGGCTCAGGCCCACGATCATGCGGACCCGGTCATACGCCGGCTCGGGCAGCCCCATGTCCCGTGCGGCGTCACAGGCCGCGCGATGGATGGAGGCCCGGCTGTCCACCAGGGTGCCGTCAATGTCGAAGACCGCGAGGGGACGGGTCATCGCTGCCGCCTCACGCCCTCGAACGGGTCCTCGCCGTCAGCCTCGTGCGGATCGAAGCCGAAGTGGGCGAAGCCGGCCTTCATCTCGGGGCTCAGCGGCGCCTCGACGATCAGCTTGCCGCCCGCGGGGTGGTCCAGCTCGATGCGGCGCGCGTGCAGCTGCAGCTTCAGCGGGCCGGACAGCTCGCGGGACTTGTCGTCGCCGTACTTGGGATCGCCCAGGATCGGGTGCCCGATGGCGGCCATGTGGGCGCGCAGCTGGTGCGTCCGGCCGGTGAAGGGGCGCAGGGCCATCCAGGCGGCGCGGTGGGCGGCGCGGCTGATCGTGGTGAAGGCCGTCTCGGCCGGTTCGGCGCGCGGATCCTTGCGCTCGGCCGGGCGCATCATCTCGAAGTCGTTGATGCCGGTCTTCTTCAGCGGCATGTCGATCTGGCCCGCCGACGGCTTGGGGTTGCCGATGACGATGGCCCAGTAGGTCTTCTTGGCCTGACGGCGGGCGAAGGCCCCGGCGAGGCGCTTGGCCGCCTCCGGTCCCTTGCCGAGCAGCAGCACGCCCGAGGTGTCGCGGTCGAGGCGGTGCACCAGACGCGGACGCTCCATCCCCTCGCCCCAGGCGCCCAGCAGGCGGTCGACGTGGCGGCTGGTCTTGGTGCCGCCCTGCACGGCCAGACCGTGCGGCTTGTTCAGGGCGATGACCATGTCGTCCTCGTAAAGAACGAGGGACTTGGCGAAGGCGATGTCCTTCTCGGACAGGGTATGGGCGTCACCCGCCTGCCGCGAGGTGTCGTCCGGGATCGGGGGCACGCGCACGGCGGCGCCCGCGGTCAGGCGGCCTTCGGGCTTGATGCGGGCGCCGTCGACACGGATCTGGCCGCTGCGGGCCATCTTCTGCACCTGGATGTTCGACAGGTGCGGCCAGCGGCGGCGGAACCAGCGATCCAGCCGGATGCCGTCCTCGGCCTCGGCCACATAGATGGTCTGAACCTCGCGCTTGGGGGCATCCTTGGGCGCGTCGGCCGGGTCGCCGTCAGCGGGATTATAGGCGTCGTCAGTCAAATCGCGGCTCCGAAAGCGCGGCGGGCCAGGATCAGGCCGATAAACAGGGCGATGACCGAAGCGGCCACCGAAATCGCGACATACCCCCCGGCCATGGCGAACTGACGGCGCTCGACCATCAGGACCGTCTCCAGCGAGAAGGCGCTGAAGGTGGTGAAGCCGCCAAGCACGCCGACGGCGGCGAACAGGCGGAGGCTCTCGCCGTGCGTCCCGCCCTTGAAGGCCAGCCAGCCGGTCAGGGCGCCCATCAACAGCCCGCCGAAGATGTTCGCCGCCAGCGTCGGCCACGGCCATCCGCCGCTCACGGGCAGCAGCCGCCCCAGCCCGTAACGGGCCATGGCCCCGAGCGCGCCCCCAGCTGCAACGATGAGAAAACGTGTCATGGTGCGGCTTATAGGCCCTGCCCTCACCGAAGGAAGACCAATGAGCACCCCAGTCCCGGTGATTGCGACATGGCTGGCCCAGTCGTCCACGGTTCCGGGCCCTTTCCGCCTGTCGGACGTGACCGTGATGGAGAGGGCTCAGGTCACTGAAATCGACGATCTGATGATCGCCTCCTATCTGCAGCTTGGCGTTCGTTCAGAGGATGGAAGCCATGCGACGGTCCATGTCCCGATGCATTTGTCCGGCCAGTACGGCGTCAGGATCCGGCTGGGCGATGTCTGCACCTTTGAGGGGATAGAGCGTCCGTGGCGCGGGGACCGCCCCCTGACGGGGTCCGCACTCGCACCTGGAGAACCGGCGCTGATCGCTTCGACCTTCGAATGTCGCCCGCCGATCGGCGAGCGCGCGCCCGATCCTTTTGCTGCGGTCCAGCTCATCATGCCGATCCCGCCGGAGGTTCGGTCCGCGGATGTGACAATCGTGGAGGTGGGACAGAGCCCGGAGGTCCCCTCCGGCCACCTGCATACCGCCACGCGGGTTCTGGGGCAGACAGACGAGGGCGAGATCAGACCGTATTACATGACGTTCCGCGGCCCCCGGTATCCGGTCCCTCAGGTCGGAAGGCGCTGCGCTCTGCATCACAGCACCGCCGGCCATACCGTGCACGTCGGGCCCTCCATGGATCAGGTCAGGGATGTGGAAGTCTTCTGGGAGTTCGAGTGCGAACCGGCTCCGTCGACTGACGGCTCTGCAGGGCGCCACGAGCCCGGGCTAATTTTCAGTCTCTGACGATGGTTCGCGGGGATCGCCTGCTGGCAGACCCGTGGAAATGCTGCGGACCAGACGGAAGACGGTGACGGACTGGAAAACGTGCAATGGTGCGCGCTCTATAGCGGTTTCAGGGCTTTGTTGAGGGTCTGACGGATGATCATCGCTGCACTTCTGGCGTCGCTGGTCCTGCCGCAGGAGCCCGCAGCCCCGCCTCCGGTCGAAACCACCTTGACCATAGAGGTGGTGGGGCCCAGCCCCGAGTTTGGGTCCGGTTATCTGTTCGTGACCTTCTGGGCGACCGGGCGGGCCGACGACGGGCAGTTGACGAAGCACTATGTACTCTACATGGGCCAGCCCCTGCCGAGCGTTGGAGCCCGATGTGTTTTCAGGTCAACGCAGAACCAGATCGACTATGTAGAGGGTGAGCAGACAGCCTTCCGCGAACCGCGCCCAGCGGTCACCAGCTATGACTGCGGCAATCGTCGCTTTCCGGCTGAAACAGGCCGAGAATGACTGGACTTTTCCAGATCGCCGGCGTGATCGCCGGCCTGTGGCTCGTCGGGCTCGGCGTCTGGATGGCCCTCAGGCCGCGGCAGGCGCTGGGCGTACTCGCCGCCATGGGCGGCACGCCGGCCGTGCATTTCGGGGAGATGGCTGTCCGCGTCCTGATAGGCGCAGCGCTTATCGGCGCCGCGCCGCCCTCGCACGCCCCGGCTCTCCTGACCGTCTTCGGCGGCTTCCTGATCGTGTCGGCGCTGGCTCTGATGCTTTTGCCCCGCCGGTTGCATTCGGCCTATTCGACCTGGTGGGCGGCGCGCATTCCGGCGGCTGCGGTTCGGGTGATTGCGCCGCTTTCGGTCGCCGCCGGCGCCGCCCTGATCTGGTCGCTCAATCCGGAATGGCCGACCGTCTGACCGAAACTTCACTTGCCCCCGGGCAAGGTTAACGGCGATAGCTGAACGGCGGCGCTTCGCGTCGTGAGAGAACGTCGTCCGCCCGGCGGCGTGATCTGCCATAGTGCCCGGGCAGAGGGATTCAGGGGACCGCCGCGCCATGTCGCACGACGACCACAACCACGCCGCCGCGCACGACGACGGGCATCACGCGGCGCCGTCCGACGGCGGTCACGGCGGCCACGGTCACGACCAGCGGCTGGACAGCGCCCACTCGGCCCCGCCGCCCGGCGCCGCCGACAGCCCGGACCGCAGCGCCCCACCGCCGGTGCCGCCGCGCCGCACCGGACCGCTGCGCAATCCCGACGGCATCCTGAACCCCATCCAGGACAGCGAGTATTTCTCCGAGGACCCGGAATCGATCGACCGCGTCTCGGCCCACATCGACGAGTATTTCAACCAGCCGCTGGACATCTTCCCCTTCTGGGAAAGCGAGGGAAAGCCGGACCGCTTCCACGTCCTGTTCGCGCGCCAGATCGAGGAGCGCTTCCCGGTCGATTCCGACCTGCGCGCCGACATCTACGCCTATGGCCGCCGGGTGTTCGACGCCCTGCGCGTCCATGTGCTGATCAAGCGGATGACCCAGGCCCTCGCCATCGCCGCCTTCTGGGCCTTGGCGGCGATGGGGCCGACCTGGTTCAGCAGCTGGACCGGCACCGACCTGGCCGGCGCGGGCATCGCCGCCGCCGCCATGCTGGTCGCCCTGGGCGCCTATTGGGGCGTGCAGCAGATCCTGTTCATCCAGTATCGCTTCCGGCTGGAGAACGACTCCTACCAGCTGTCGCGCGAGATCGTTCAGCGCACCCGCGAGCTGCAGAACCTGTTCACCAGCGGCCGCGCCATGGCTGATCAGGCCGAGACCCGCTACCAGCAGGACGGCAAGGGCTGGGGCCTGCGCGCCCTCTATCTGACCCGGCTGACCATGTGGCTGGGCGCCCGCATGGAGTACCTCGAGAAATACGTGCAGATGGAGCTGTGGCGCGTCCGGCGCGAACGGTACTGGATGCGCTGGCTGGCCCGGCTTCTGACGCCTGCGGTCTTCCTCGTCGGCGCCGCCTTCATCGCGTTGCAGGCCCCGCCGCCCGGGCACGAGATCGCCTTCCGCGGCCTTCAGGCCCTGGCCCTCGTCGGCGCCGTGGTCGTGTCCCTGCTGTCCTATTTCCGCTGGCAGACGCCTGTCTCGGCCGTGCAGGACAAGCTCGGCATCGAGAATTGGGTCCGCTACGCCTCGCTCGACGTCGACAACGCCGTGGCCGATCAGGTCCGCCGTGACAAGGAGCGTCTGGTTGAATACCGCGCCCTGACCCGCGGCGGCCGCTGACAGCGAGCGATCAGGGATCCAGGGATCGAAGCCCCCCGTCCCTGATCCCTACCGTCGCAGCGCCTCCTGCACGCCGCGCGCATCATAGGCCTCAGGCCGGTCCGGCTTAGGGCCGTTGCCCATGACCACTTCCAGAGAGGTCGAGGTCGCGGACGGGCCGCTGAAGTTCAGCCCGACGCCGACGCCCACGCCGGACGAGGAATAGCTGCCGTAGCGGCCGGACGAGCGGCCCGAGCCGTAGCCGATGCCGACGCTGGGGCGCACCCCGCCCGCGCTGTCGGGACGGCCGTCGATCCAGCGCTGGGTCACCTCGAACCAGTCATAGCCCTGCGACGTGGTCAGTTCGGCCGCGCGCAGCAGGGCATAATCCGCCACCGGCCCGGGCGCGCCGACGCCGTTGTACGTGACCCGGTAGCGATTGCTCTCGATCCGTTGCTCGGAATAGCCCTGCCCGCCCGCCGACTGCTGCGCGCCGTACGGGGCCAGGCTGGCGCAGGCCGACAGCCCCAGACCGGCGGCGAGAATGACAGGCAAGACGAGGCGTTTCATAACGAGGCTCCGTATTCCGAAGGGTAACCGTAGCGGCGGACGGTGGTTCCGGCCAGCGGCTGCGCCGCTGCAGGGACTAGGGGCTAGGGATTAGGGATTAGGGATTAGGAGGTAGCCGAGCTTGTATCTCCGGTCCTAGCCACAGACTGGATTGAGCCTAATCCCTAGTCCCCAATCCCTAATCCCTCCTCACAACCCCGCCGCCGCCTTCAGCGCCTCGAAATCCTCCGGCAGCGGCGCCTCGACCACCGTCACGCCGCCGTCGGGGTGCGGGAAGCTCAGCTTCGAAGCGTGCAGCATCAGGCGCGGGGCCGCGCGGCCGGCGAAGGTCAGGGCGCCGCCGTAGCGGACGTCGCCGATCAGGGGACGGCCGATCGAGGCCATGTGAACGCGCAGCTGGTGCATGCGCCCGGTCTTCGGCTCCAGCTCGACCAGGGCTCCGTCCTCCGACTCCGACAGGGTGCGGTAGCGGCTTTCGGAATCCTGCGCGCCGGGCGTGTCCGCGGTCACGGCGCGCATGTAGCTTTCGCGGCCGACCTCCTGACGCAGCAAGGGCGTGTCGATGGTCCCGGCGCGCGGCTCGGGCGCCGAGGCGATCAGGGCCTGATAGGTCTTGCGGAATTTGCGCGCCTGCAGCGCCTTGCCCAGGAAGCCGGCGGCGGGCTTGGTCTTCGCGGCGAGGATGACGCCCGAGGTGTCGCGGTCCAGCCGGTGCACCAGCTCGGGCCGCTTGCCGTTCGAGCGCATGAAGGCCCACAGCAGGTCGTCCAGCGTATGCGCCTTGATCCGCCCGCCCTGGCTGGACAGGCCCGACGGCTTGTTGAAGGCGATGACCGACGCGTCCTCGTGGATCACCCATGACCGGACGGCGGCGATCTCCTCGGGGGTCAGCTCGATGGGCGCCCGTTTTCCGGAAGAGGGGGGGCTCACGCAGCGCCCTTGGGCGTGAAGCGGATGCGGTCCCCGCGCACCAGCACCCCCGCGATCACCCCGACGATGAGCCCGCACAGCGGCGCCGCGAACAGGGTCGCCAGCAGGATGCGGTGGGCGGCGATGACCTGTCCCCCGGCCTCGGTCTCGAGGAAGACCGACAGACGGGCGTTCAGGTGCACGGCCCAGCACATCAGGATGAAGCCCAGGCCGGCGGCCATCAGCGGCCGTCCGCGCCCCTGCGGCACGGTCATCAGCACAATGGCCGCGCCGTACAGGACCAGCGCCACGATCTCGACCATCGGCGCCGAGCCCGCATTGAGGCGATAGCCCAGCAGCCACTGGATCAGCACGCCCGCCCCGATCAGGCAGGCGGCGGCGAGGGTCAGGGTGCGGCGTGGGGCGACGATCTGCATGCGCGACCGCTTAGCACGATCCGCACCCGACCCAAGCCCTCAGCGCAGCACGCCCTTCTTCGCCATCGTCCAGGCGTACCAGAGCAGGAAGGCGGCGATCGCCAGAATGACGAACGGCATCCACACCATCATCTCCATCCCGGCCGCCGCCGGCGGCGGGGGATCAATCAGCTTGCCGTAGATCAGGCTGACCAGCGCCCCAAGGAACGACAGACCGAAGGCGTGCACCGCCCATTTGCGCCGGACCAGCAGCAGGATCGAGCCGATCACCGCCCCCCAGACGCCCAGGACCCAGGGCACGTACATCCAGTTCGGCATCGCGAGGTAGTAGTCGATCATCGCCTGATCGAAACCCGCCTCGCGCATGTAGGCCTCGCCCCGCGTGGTGGTCTGGATGAAGTCAAAGCCGCCGAAGCCGTTCCACAGCAGCGACAGCACCCCCACCACCCACAGGTGCCAGGGCGTCTTCACGGTCATCGTATTGGTATCGTTCATGGTCCCCTCCCAAGGTCATGTGACGGGCCGACCATGCTCCGGAACCGGCGTTACGGCAACGGTGGGAAACCGTCCTCTCTCCCATCGGGAGAGGGTCAGCCCCCCGACTTCCGCGCCCGCATCTCGGCCCAGCGCTCCAGCCGCTCCTTGACCTTGGCTTCGTGGCCCTCGCCCTTGGGCTTGTAGAAGGTCCGGCGCTCCATCCCCTCGGGGAAGAAGTTGGCGCCGGAGAAGCCGTCCTCGGTGTCGGGGTCGTACTGGTAGCCCTCGCCGTAGCCGAGCTGTTTCATCAGCTTGGTGGGGGCGTTGCGAATGTGGGCGGGCGGCATCAGGGAGCCGGTTTCGGCCGCCGCGCGCCTGGCCGCCTTGTAGGCTTCGTACACCCCGACCGACTTGGGCGCGGTGGCCAGATGGACCACGGCCTGCGCCAGCGCCAGTTCGCCCTCGGGACTGCCCAGGAAGTCGTAGGTGTCCTTGGCGGCATTGGCGACGAGGATGGAGAGCGGGTCCGCCTCGCCGATGTCCTCGACCGCCATCCGCACGATCCGGCGGGCCAGATACAGCGGATCCTCGCCCCCGTTCAGCATCCGCGCCAGCCAGTAGAGGGCCGCGTCAGGGTCCGATCCTCGGACGGATTTATGCAGCGCAGATATGAGGTTGTAGTGCTCTTCTCGACTCTTGTCGTAAGCGGGCGCGCGCTTCTGAAGGATTCCGGCCAGGGCCTGCACGTCCAGCGGCTCGACGCCCTGCAGATCGAACAGCACCTCGGACATGGTCAGCAGGTAGCGGCCGTCTCCGTCGGCCAGGGCCAGCAGGGCGTGGCGCGCTTCCGGCGTCAGGGGCAGGGCTTTGCCCTCCATAGCCTCGGCCCGGATCAACAGTTGATCCAGCGCCGCATCGTCCAGCCGCTTCAGCACATAGACCTGAGAGCGCGACAGCAGCGCCCCGTTCAACTCGAACGACGGGTTCTCGGTCGTGGCCCCGACCAGGGTGACGATCCCCTCCTCCACGAAGGGCAGGAAGCCGTCCTGCTGGGCGCGGTTGAAGCGGTGGATTTCGTCGACGAAAAGCAGGGTCGACTGCCCCGCGGCGCGACGCATGCGCGCGGCCTCGAACGCCTTCTTCAGATCGGCGACGCCCGAGAAGACGGCGCTGATCTGCTGGAACTGATAGCCCGCGGCCTTCGCCAGCAGGCGGGCGATGGTGGTCTTGCCGGTGCCGGGCGGCCCCCACAGGATCATGGAGCCCAGACGGCCCGCCTCGATCATGCGCCGGATCGGCCCGCCCTCGCCCAGCAGATGATCCTGCCCGACCACATCCTCAAGCGTCTGCGGCCGCAGGCGGTCGGCCAGCGGAGCGTCGGGGGGATGGATGCCGGAGGCTTCGAACAGGTCGGTCATGAACGGTCAGAGATAGGCGTTACCGGCGCGCATTTCACGCGTTACTGTGTGCAGGACCCGAGGAGAATGACATGGCCGACGACACCAAGCCGCAGGGCCCCAGCACCGGCGTCACGCCCCACCTGACCATCCCCTCGCGCGGCGGTCAGGCGGCCATCGAATTCTACCAGCGCGCCTTCGGGGCCGAGGAGCTGCGCCGCATGCCCGCCGAGGACGGCGAGCGGTTGATGCACGCCCATCTGCTGATCAACGGCGCCAGCGTGATGCTGGCTGACGAGTTTCCGGAGTTCAACGGCCAGCAGGACATCACCCCCGTCGGCGTCATCCTGCACCTGCAGGTCGACGACGCCGACGAATGGTGGAACCGCGCCATTCTGGCCGGCGGCGTGCCCCTGTTCCCGCTGGAGGACCAGTTCTGGGGCGACCGCTACGGCCAGCTCAAGGACCCGTTCGGCCACACCTGGTCGATCGGATCGCCGATCCGGAAATAGTCGATCAGCGCATCGTCCCGGTGATCGTCCGGCCGCGACGATTGATGCTGACCTCGGCCCCGCGCCCGACGTTCGTCAGTTGCCCGACCGAGGTGATCGGGCGGCCGTTGACCGCGACGACCACGTCCCCGCCCTGGAAGCCCACGCGGTTGGCGTAGCTGCCGCGCTGGACCGCGCCGATAATGACGCCGGTCGAGAAGGGATCGCCGCCCAGTGCATCCGCCAGAGCCGGGTTCAGGGCCAGAACCTGGGCGCCGGACAGGGCTCCGGTCTGGATGGTGGTCGCCTTGTCCGTGTCCGGGTCGCCGGGAAGCTGGCTGATCCGGGCGTTCACCGTCTGACGACGCCCGTCCCGCAACAGGGTCACCTCGACCGACTCGTTCGGGTCATGCAGGCCGACGCGGAAGTTCAGCCCGCCCTGGTCGTTGATCTCGGCCCCGTCGATGGCGGTGATCAGGTCGCCCTCGCGGATGCCCGCGCGATCGCCCGGACCGTTGTTCCAGACCTGGGTCACCACCACGCCCTGCGGCCGTTCCAGCCCAAGGCTGCGCGCGATGTCCGCGCTGATGGTCTCGCCCTTCACGCCCAGCCAGGGCCGGACGACGGCGGTGGCGCCGCCGACGGCGTTGTCCACCACCCGCTTCACCATGGCCGCCGGAATGGCGAAGCCGACCCCGGACGAGGTGCCCGAGCGCGAGAAGATGGCCGAGTTGATGCCGATCAGGTCGCCGTCCATATCGACCAGCGCCCCGCCCGAGTTGCCCGGATTGATGGCCGCATCGGTCTGGATGAAGGACCCGCTGTCGGAGATGTTGGTCTCGGTCCGGTTCAGGGCCGAAATGATGCCGTTGGTGACCGTCTGGCCGACGCCGAACGGATTGCCGATGGCCAGCACCAGATCGCCGATCTGCTGCTCCTCGCGGTCGTCGATGTTCAGGACCGGCAGGCGCTCGGTGACCCCGTCCAGTTGCAACACCGCCAGGTCCGACCGCTCATCGCCCAGCACCAGCCGGGCGTTGAACTCGCGCCGGTCGTTCAGGGTCACCCTGATCGAGCTCATGCCGTTGACGACGTGATAGTTGGTCACCACCACCCCGTTGTCTCGCACGATCACGCCCGAGCCGACCGAGCCGGTCTGGCGCTGGCCGGGGATGCCCCAGAAGGGATCGCGGACCTGCTGGACCCCCACCGCCGAAATGTTCACCACAGCCGGCGCCGCGGTGCGCACCACGGGCGCGAAGCTTGACTTCATCGCCATGGAGTCGCCGGGCACGACCCGGTTGTCGGAGAAAACGCCGTCCTGGGCTTTGGAACTGTCAGCCTGTCCGCAGGCGGCGAGGGTAAGGGCGAGCGCGATCGCGAGAGAGCCGGTCTTCATCATCATCCGTAAGGCAAAGGCTGGAGAGACGTTCCCATACGGCCCCGTCTTTCGGGCCGGATCAAGGCGGCAAGGCTACCCCGCCGCGACCTCGTCGCGATCCGCCCGCCGTCCGACGACCCAGCCGATGACCGCGGCCAGCAACAGGACGCCGCCCGCCACATAGAAGGCCAGACCCGGGTCATACAGGCCGCCGACCATCAGACGGGACGCCGGCCCCTGCCCCGCCCAGCCCTCGATCCAGCGGGCCAGTCCCTGGAAATGCCCTCCGGTCGAATGGGTGTACAGCCAGCCGAAGAACAGCGGCGACAGCACGCCCGCGATCGAGCCCACGCTGTTGTTCGCCCCCTGCAGCTGCCCCTGTTCGTCGTCGCCGACCCGTCGGGTCATCAGGGCCTGAAGCGTCGGCATGGCGAGGCCCCACAGGGCGTTCGGCAGCATGGCGGCGATAAAGGCCCAGCCGGTCGGCGCCCAGCCCATCAGACTGATGCCGAGCGCACCGCCGAACAGGCCGAGCACCAGCGTCCTGCGCTCGCCCAGCCGCTTCGAGACCGGCCCGACCATCAGTCCCTGCACGATCATGTCCAGCACCCCGACCAGCGCCAGCAGCAGGCCTACCTGCACCGGCCCCCAGCCGTAGCGGAGCGCCGCATACAGGACGAACACCGCCGAAAAGACGTGGTGCGCGAAGTAGAGAAGGAAGTTCACGATCGCCAGGCCGGTCAGCTCCGCGTGCCGCTTCAGCAGGATCAGGGCGCCGACCGGATTGGCCCGCCGCCAGCTGAAGGCCATGCGCTTCTCGACCGGCAGGCTCTCCGGCAGCACGAACAGGCCGTACAGGAAGGCCACCCCCGACAGGACGGCGGCGAACCAGAAGGGAACCCGCGGCCCCAGCTCCCCCAGAAATCCGCCCACCACCGGCCCCAGCACGAACCCGCCCGAGAAGGCGGCGCCGATCAGCCCGTAGGCCCTGGCCCGTTTCTCCGGCGCGGTGATGTCGGCCATATAGGCGAAGACGGTGGTGAAGCTGGACGAGGTGATCCCGGCGATGATCCGCCCCGCCGCCAGCCACCACAGGTTCGGCGCCACCGCCATCAGCACATAGTCGAGCGCCAGTCCGGCGCAGCTGATCAGGATGACCGGACGGCGGCCGTACTTGTCGGACAGGGAGCCGATGATGGGCGAGCAGAGGAACTGCATCCCCGCCCACAGGGCCACGAACACGCCGTTGATCCAGCCCGCCCGGGCGTTCGACCCGACGAACTGCTCGATCAGGTGCGGCAGCACGGGGATGATGATCCCCATGGCGATGATATCCAGCACCGCCGTCACCAGAATGAAGGCGACGGCCGCACGGCGGACTTTCAGGTCATTCAGGGCGTTCATCGGCGGGCTCTCGGGCGGTCGCGCCTTCTAGCCCGGCGCCGATCAGCGCGCCATCGCCGGCAGGGTGTCCTCGGCGCGGCCGTCGACAGCCGGGCCCTCGATGCCCAGCAGGCGCACCAGCAGGGGCTCGACGTCGACGCTGTCCATCTCCGTCAGCCGCACGCCGGACCCGAAGGCCGGGCCGTGGGCGATGAACAGGGCCCGCATTTCCGGCGCCTGGTTGTCGAAGCCGTGCGCCCCGCCCATGACCCGCGCGGGATCGGTGCGATCGCGGGTCCCGACCGTCCAGCCCGTCTCGACCAGACAGACGATGGCCGGAACGCGGGCATGGGTCCCGTAGGCCAGACGCGCCGGGATCTCGCCCTTGCGCCAGCATTCCATGTGCGGCTTCACCCCCAGCAGGGCCGCCTCGACCTCGGCCTCGCGCCCCGGAACGGGATCCAGGCTGACCACGGCCCCGGCGGCGGTCACCGTGATCGCGGTCGGGTCCACCAGATCGTCCAGGAAGGCCACGCGCTCCCCGGACAGGGCGGCCATGCCGTGGTCGGCCACGATGACCAGATCCGCGTCGAGGTGCAGCCGCTCCAGCCCCTCGACCAGCGCCTTGACCGCCATGTCCACCTCGGCGACCGCCGCCATCGTTTCGGGGGCGTCGGGGCCGTCATGGTGACCCGCGGTGTCGACGATGTCGAAATAGAGGGTGGCGATGGCCGGGCGCTCCTCCGGCGGCAGGCTCATCCAGCCCAGCAGGATGTTGACCCGCGACAGGGACGGCACCCCCTTTTCGTAGGGGACCCAGTAGTCCGGCCGCACGCCGCGCACCGGCGCCTCCGAGCCCGGCCAGAACATGGCGGCGGTGCGGAAGCCGGCGTTGTGGGCGGTCACCCAGACCGGCTCACCGTCATCGTACCAGACCCGGTCCATCACCTCGGCGCGGTTGCCCAGGGAGAACCGCCGACCGGGCAGCCGGGGGTCGGTCATGGTGTTGTAGACCAGCCCGTGGTGGTCCGGGTGCAGTCCCGTCACCAGGGTGTAGAAGTTCGGGAAGGTCACGCTGGGCCAGGACGGACGCATCCCGCCCTCGGCCTGCACCCCCTCGGCCGCCAGTCGCGACAGGGTCGGAGTGATCCCGCGCTGCAGATACTCCGCCCTGAAGCCGTCAACGCCGATCAGGATGACCGGCCGGTCGCGCATCGCCGGCGCCTCCCGGGCGTCCGCCGGCCGGGCCAGGAGCAACGACGAGACGGCGGCGGCGGTCAGCAACAGGGCGCGAACAAACATGGCGAACTCCAGACTGGGAGGGCCCCGCCTAGCCGGTCCGCGCGACAGATGCACGACGATCACTGGTCCCGGTTGCAAAAGCTTAATGCGAAGCGCCTTGCCAGCGGACGCGACACACGCTCAACCTGTGCCTTATGACCGCTGTTATCGAAACCCGTGGCCTGACCAAGACCTATGGCGACGTCCGCGCGCTCGACGGGCTGGACCTCGTCATTCCCAAGGGCGGCGTCTACGGCGTCCTCGGACCGAACGGCGCCGGCAAGTCGACCCTGTTCCGCATCCTGCTGGGCCTGATCCGGCCGACGGAGGGCACGGCCACTGTCATGGGCGGCGCCGACACGGCCGCCATGCGCCGCATGGGCTCGATGATCGAGACGCCCCGGTTCCCGCCCTATATGACCGCCCGCATGGTCCTGCGCTGGCTGGCCCTGGAGCACGGGATCGCCGGCGAGGCCGACATTCCCTACTGGCTGGAGCGCGTCGGCCTGACCCGGGCGGCGGACCGCAAGGTGCGCGGCTTCTCGGTCGGCATGATGCAGCGCCTCGGCATCGCCGCCTCCCTGATGAGCCGCCCCGACCTGGTCATCCTCGATGAACCGACCAGCGGCATGGACCCGCCCGGCATTCAGGAGATGCGCGGCCTGATCCGCTCGCTGGCCGCCGACGACGGCGTGACCGTCATCCTGGCCAGCCACCAACTCAGCGAGGTCCAGCGCATCTGCGACCGCGTGGCCATCATGAACAAGGGCAAGCTGGTGCTGGAAGGCGCCGTGTCCGAGCTGACGGCCGCCGGTGGCGAACGCCTGCGCCTGATCGGCACGCCGGTCGAGAAGGTGCTGGGCGCGCTCAGCGTCAAGGCGACCCGCGACGGCGAGGCCGTGCTGGCCGAAATCCGCCGCGAGGACGGCCCCGCCCTGATCCGCACCCTGGTCGGACAGGGCGTCGACATTCACGAAGCCAAATGGGTCGGCGCCGACCTCGAGAGCATCTTCTTCACCGAAACGGGCGCCGTGCAGGAGGCCGACGATGCTCGTTGATGCGCTGAAAGCCGAAGGCTATCGCTTTTCCCTCAACCGGGTTCTGGTTTTCATCTCGGTTCTGCTCACGCCGATCCTGTTCGCGATCGGCGGCGTGGTGTTTCACTGGGTCACCAAGACCAACGGGGACAAGGCCGCGCAGGCGGCCAATCTCCCGCTGAGCCTGCCGAGCGAGGCCGTGAACCTGGGCGACGCCTTCGGTTTCGCCGCCGCGAACTGCGCCAACGGCTTCGTTCTGATCTCCGTCCTGATCGCCGCCGCCACCCTCTATGCCGGGGATTATCGGTGGGAGACCTGGCGACTGATCAGCGCCCGCAACGACCGCGTGTCCCTGATCCTGGCCAAGGTCGGGACGGTCAAGATCATCGCCATCATCGGCAGCCTGTTCTTCCTGCTGGCCAGCTTCATCTTCATGCTGGCCCAGGCGGTGGTCTACCAGCGCGGCCTGAGCTTCTACGTCCCGCTCGGGGATCTCGGGGGCATCGCCCTCACCTGGCTGCTGTCCTACATCCGGATCGTCCAGTTCAGCCTGATCGCCCTGCTCGCGGCGGTCATGACCCGTTCGCTGCTGGCCGCCCTGATCGTCCCTTGGGCCCTGGGCTTCATCCAGAGCCTTTTCGGTCAGATCGCCCCGGCCTTGCTGGGCATGGAACCCGGCGGCTGGACGCTTCAGTTGCTGCTGCCCGGCCTCGCCTACGACACGCTCAAGGCGGCGCTCGAAGGCCCGCTTGAGCCGCCCATGACCGTCGCCGTCGTGTGGAAGGCAGGGGTCAGCCTCGCCCTCTGGACCCTCGCCCCCCTCGCGGGCGCGCTCGTCTGGTTCAAGCGGCAGGACCTGTCGAAGGAGTAGCGGTCAGAGCCGCTTCTCCATCCAGACGTCGCATCGCGCATAGGGGCTGGGGTGCGGCGGCAGGTCGGTGAACCCGAACCGCCGGTACAGGGCGATGGCGTGGGTCTGGGCCCGGTTGGTCTCCAGATACAGCCGCCGCGCCCCGGCGGCCCGCGCCGACGCCTCACAGGCGTCGAGCAGCCGATGCCCGAGGTTCAGCCCGCGCGCGCCCTCCGTGACGGCCATCTTGCCGACCTCATAGCCACCGTCGTCCATCGCCATCAGCGAGCAGCAGCCGACGGGCGCCCCGTCCCGCTCGGCGATGAAGATGTGGCCGCCCTTGCTCAGGATCGCGCCCTCGGGGTCGCCCAGCACCAACTGATCCTTGGCCTCCAGCGCATAGCCGCCCGCGACCAGCCAGTCCTCGTTCAGCGACCGCCACGCGGCGGCGTGGTCCGGGCGGTAGGCCACGATGGTGATGACGGGATCGGCCGTCGGCATGTTGTCTTCCTGTCGAACCGTCGGGATGAGGCGCCCCGGAAACGAGAAAGGGGCGACCGGTTCTGCACCGGCCGCCCCTCTTTGCCCCAACGAGCGAAGCCTATCAGGCTTCGTCGTCGCCCTCGATCTCATAGACCGGACCCGAGTCCTGGCCCTTGGCGTCGACGTCGCGGTCGACGAACTCGATCACGGCCATGGCGGCGTTGTCGCCGTGGCGGAAGCCGGCCTTCATGATGCGGATGTAGCCGCCGTTGCGTTCGGCGTAGCGCGGGCCGAGCGTTTCGAACAGCTTGCCGACCTGCGGCACGTCACGGACCTGGCTGATGGCCTGACGACGAGCGTGCAGGTCGCCCTTCTTGGCGAGGGTGACCAGCTTCTCGACGAAGGGACGCAGTTCCTTCGCCTTCGGCAGGGTGGTCGTGATCTGCTCGTGCTTGATCAGCGAGGCAGCCATGTTGGCGAACATGGCCTGGCGGTGGCTGACCGTACGGCCGAGCTTGCGATAGGCGGCGCCGTGGCGCATCGGGGTCTCTCCTACTCAACCCTGGTTTCCGCATACCTGTGCGGACCTTGGGCCATTCCTTCTAACCGCTCCGCAGCCTGTCTGGCCTTGGGCGGAGGGTTGAAACTAGATCTGGTCGTCGAACTTCTTGGCCAGGTCTTCGATGTTTTCGGGCGGCCAGTTCGGCACGTCCATGCCGAGGCTGAGGCCCATCGTCGCGAGAACTTCCTTGATCTCGTTCAGCGACTTGCGGCCGAAGTTCGGGGTGCGAAGCATTTCGCCCTCGGTCTTCTGGATCAGGTCGCCGATGTAGACGATGTTGTCGTTCTTCAGGCAGTTGGCCGAACGGACCGACAGCTCCAGCTCGTCCACCTTCTTCAGCAGGGCCGGGTTGAAGGGCAGGTCGGGCTTGCCGTCCGACTGCTCAACAGCCTTCTTCGGCTCGTCGAAGGTGATGAAGATCTGCAGCTGGTCCTGCAGGATGCGCGAGGCGAAGGCCACCGCGTCAACCGGCGAGACCGCGCCGTTGGTTTCGACTTCCAGCACCAGCTTGTCGTAGTCCAGCGACTGGCCCTGACGGGTCGGCTCGACGCGATAGGCGACGCGCTTCACCGGCGAATACAGGGCGTCGACGGCGATCAGGCCGATCGGGGCGTCTTCCGGACGGTTGAACTCCGAAGCCACATAGCCCTTGCCGTTCTGGACGGTCAGTTCCATGCGGATCGAAGCGCCGTCATCCAGGGTGCAGATGACGTGATCCGGGTTCAGCACCTCGATGTCCGCCGGGACGTCGATCTGGCCGGCCGTGACGGCGCCGGGGCCCGTGGCGCGCAGGGTCATGCGCTTCGGACCTTCGGCGTGCATGCGCAGCGCCAGTTGCTTGATGTTCAGCACGATGTCGACGACGTCTTCCCGCACGCCTTCCAGCGACGAGAATTCGTGGACGACGCCGTCGATCTGGATCGCGGTCACCGCCGCGCCTTGCAGCGACGACAGGAGAACGCGACGCAGGGCATTGCCGAGCGTCACGCCGAAGCCGCGTTCCAGGGGCTCAGCGACCAGGCGCGCCTTGCGCTGGGGGTCGGAGCTCGCCTCGATCTGCGGCTTCTCGGGACGGATCAGCTCTTGCCAGTTTCGTTCGATCATGGATGTCCCTCGAGTCGGGTTTCGCCGCTCCCCGCCTCGTCAGGCGTTTCGGGAGCGACGGAGAATGGTGTCGGCGGCGGTACGCTTAGACGCGGCGGCGCTTCGGCGGACGGCAACCGTTGTGCGGCATCGGGGTGACGTCGCGGATGGTCGTGATGGTCATGCCGACGGCCTGCAGGGCGCGCAGGGCCGACTCACGGCCGGAACCCGGACCCGACACGTTGACCTCGAGGGTCTTGACGCCGTGCTCGGCGGCCTTCTTGCCCGCGTCTTCGGCAGCCATCTGGGCGGCGTACGGGGTCGACTTGCGCGAACCCTTGAAGCCCATGTGACCGGCCGACGACCAGGAAATCGCGTTCCCTTGCGCGTCGGTGATGGTCACCATCGTGTTGTTGAACGACGCATTCACGTGGGCGACGCCCGAGGTGATGTTCTTGCGCTCGCGCTTCTTAACGCGACCCGGTTCCTTGGCCATGTGTCAGCTCTTACTTCTTCTTGCCGGCGATCGGCTTGGCGGGACCCTTGCGGGTGCGGGCGTTGGTGTGGGTGCGCTGACCGCGGACCGGCAGGCCCTTGCGGTGACGCAGGCCGCGATAGCAGGCCAGGTCCATCAGACGCTTGATGTTCATCGAGGTCTCACGACGCAGGTCGCCCTCGACGGTGTGGTCGCGATCGATCGTTTCGCGGATCGACAGGACTTCAGCGTCGGTCAGCTGGTTCACGCGCCGGGCCGGCTCGATGCCCACCTTGGCGGCGATGTCCTTGGCGGCCGCGGGGCCGATGCCATGGATGTACTGAAGCGCGATTTCAACGCGCTTGTTGGTCGGGATGTTGACGCCAGCGATACGGGCCACGAAGCTCTCCAGATACGCGTGTGCGGACGCAATAAACGCTCCGGTCAACAGACCAGGAGCGTGCGCGCCCTTCGCGGAAGCGGGCCTTATACAGGGGATTCAGCTTCCGTCAACAGGTGTCGCGCGCTCAGGGCCAGATGACCCCGATGGTGATCCGCCCCCCCGGGATCGGTCGACCGGCGGCGGTCATCGGCGGACGCACGCGGAAGCGGCCCTCGGCCACACGCACGGCCACGGGCCCGAACCCCTGCCCCGCCGGCCGCTCTCCCACCACCCGACAGCCCGTCAGCCGCTCGTCCAGGCTGATCTCGCAGTTCACGGTGACGTCGACGTTGCGGGCCCGACGCCGCAGCTCCCGCGGCGTGTCCTCATAGATCTCCCGCCCGTTCGCGCCGCGCAGGATCAGGGCGCCGGAGCCGGAGCCCGGGCCGTCTCCCTCGCCCACGCCGCTGCCGGTCCCCGTCCCCTCCCCGCCCTGACCGAATCCGGGCTCCGGCGAGGCGGTGGGCGCGACGCCGACCGTGATGGCCGGTTCGGGCGCCTGGACCGGCGGCGCGGGCGGACGGTCCGGGGGCGGATTGGGGCGCGGCGGCGGAGTATGGATGCGCGAGGGC